>JAJZTU010000212.1 GCA_021848765.1 Bacillota bacterium | reverse complement strand
CCCTCCCCGATTCAGTCAGCAGCTTCCTGGCTCTCTACCCGGAGCCCGCCTTGCTTTTCAGTTCCCTTAGGAATGAATACCTGCCTGGGATAGGGAATTTCTATACCCCTGCGGTCAAAGGTTTCCTTGATTCGCTTGCGCAGTTCCCGCTCTACCCGCCACTGCTCCATAGGTTTAGTCTTGGCTATGATGCGGATGGTGAGCTCGGAGGGGCCAAAGGCCTGAACTCCCAGAACATGGGGAGCCTCAGTAATTATCTCTGCCAAGTCGCGGTTTACCTCCCGGCATACTTCCTCCAGTACAGCAACCGCCAGGTCGATGTCCTCTTCATAGGCAATACCCACATCTACCATAGCGCGCATGCTGCCCCGGTTATAGTTGGTAACCTGGGTAATTTGCCCGTTGGGGAGGATGTGTAACTGGCCCCCAAAATCACGGATTTTGGTTGCCCGCAAGCCCACTTCTTCAACGATGCCTGAGACCCCGGCTGTAGTTATATATTCTCCGACTGTGAAGTGATTTTCGAAGATAATGAAAAAACCGGTGATAACGTCCCTAACCAGGTTTTGCGCCCCAAAGCCTACCGCCAGGCCGACTATTCCAGCCCCGGTCAATACCCCCTGTAAAGGCACATCGAACAGGTCAAGAATTGATATACCGGCCATAAAATACACGGTATACATAATGACGCTTTTTAATAGAGAAGATAAGGTGATTGCCCGGTTGCGATCGAAGTAAGTCTGGTTCACCGGGATGAGCATCCGGTCAATAATGGCGCCGCTAAAGGTAATCCCCAATTTAGCAATAATCAGGATGAAAATAGCCTTAATAATTAAAGTTCCGTAACTTACCAGTCTGTCTATCAAGAATTCCTCCGCTATCAGCTTGCCGATATCAAACCCAAGGAATGTTAACAGATATACCACCCCCCAAACAAGTTAAACTTTTTTCCTGGCTGCAGCCGCTGCCTCCGACAGCCAGGCTTCCAGGGCTTGCCGGTCCTGAAGGGACAGTTCCTTTTTTCCCAAGATGCTCCAAAGCTCCCGGGGCAAGTCCTGCCTGTCACTTAATATTCCTGCGGCCCGGCCGCGGACAAGGCGGTCCTCATCCAGTAAAGCAGCCTGGACCAAGGGCAAAGCCTTCCCAGCATCGTGCTGCCATAATGCCTCCAATGCCTGGGCCCTAACCCCAGGCGCCGGGTCTTGCAGAAGCGCCTGCAACTGCTTCACTACCGGGTACCCGGAAGCCAAGTCCCCTCCAAGCTGACCCGCAGCCCAAGCCCCCTTCTGCCTTAGAGACGGTTCCTCAGCCGATAAGGCTGCGCGGATTGCCGGAACCCCCTCCTGAGAACGCAGCTGACCAAGGATTTCCATCAGCAGGATTCGGACATCCCCCTTTTTCTCCCGGAAAGCATTGACTAAAACCGGAGCTACGCCCGGCCCATAGCTCACTATTACCTCAGCTACCCTGGCCGGCGGCCAGCGCCTCGGTTCATCCAAGGTCTCCAAGAGCAGGGGTAGGGTATGATGGGAGGGGTAATTCTTAAGGGCTGCAGCTGCAGCCATAACAACCCCCAGGTCACTGGAGGAGAGCATTTCCACCAGTTTGGGAAGTGCCTCCATAACTTGGAATTGCCCCAGCATTTCGGCAGCAGAGGTAGTTTTGGGCTTATTGGTCCCTGACAGGTCAGTAAGCAGTGAATTGATTTTACCCTTGTCTTTCAGGGCCTGGTACAGGACTGCTTTGCCCGTAGCCCTCAAGTTGTTCCAAATCTCCTTGGCTAAGTCCAATAACTGTTCCGGTGAAAGTTGATCCAGGCCCTTTTTAATCGATACCAATTTAGCATCCTGCTCTGAACCCATCCGGGAATCCAGCACAGAATCTTGCCGGGAATCAGTTTTCGAATCGATGGACAATAGTTCCTCCCGCAAATTATGATGGGGAGCCGGCCTTTCCACCTTCCGGCGAAACCGGTTAACTAGCTTTTTCCACATATCCAGCCCTCCATTGTTAGGCTTGCCAGCGCTCACGTGCACGCCCTACTGGTCGAGAAAGGTCCGGTAGCCCTGGTACAGGACGTAGAGGTCAGCCTTGCTGCAAACCTCAAAGGGGGAATGCATGGATAACAGGGCCACGCCACAATCTATTACTTCCATGCCGTAAACGGCCATGAACTGGGCAATGGTACCTCCCCCGCCCTTATCTACCGCCCCCAGCTCAGCTGCCTGCCAGGGTATTTCGTGGATGTTGAACAGGCGGCGCACCCAGTTTACAAACTCGGCATTGGCGTCACTGGTGGAGCTTTTTCCCCCGGCGCCGGTATACTTGGTCAGTACTACTCCATGGCCCAGGCGGGCAGCATTGTTTTTCTCCAGAACTCCTTCATAATTCGGGTCCAGGCCGGCATTCACATCGGCAGATAATGCCCGGGAGTTGGCCAATGCCCGGCGCACCAAGAGTTCACTGTATTGAGGAGCAGTGGCATTAATCAACTCAGCTACCACGTTTTCTAAAAAGGCTGATTTCATCCCGGTATTCCCGGCGCTGCCTGTCTCCTCTTTGTCTACGAAGATGGCCAGGGCAGTCTGCCGGGGCGCTGTAATTTCCCTGATAGCCGCCCAGGAAGCATAAGCACAGACCCGGTCATCCTGGCCGTATCCCCCCACTAAGCTCAGGTCAAAACCCACATCCCTGGCCCTGCCGGCCGGGACCGCCTCCAGTTCCGCGCTGGTGAAGTCCTCTTCCACCAGGTCATAATGACTGTTTAGGTATTCCAAAACCCGTTCTTTAACTTTTTCCTTTACGCTGTCATCATTAACCGGGATACTGCCCACCAGCAGGTTCAGGCCTTCCCCGGAAATCGCCTCCCGGAGCTTTTTCTCCATCTGGTCCTTGGCCAGGTGGGGCAGCAAATCAGGTACAGTGAATACCGGGTCGGTATCCTTTTCCCCGATAACTATTTCCACTTTTTGGCCCTGGTCGGAGTATACCACTCCATGCAAGGCCAAAGGCAGGGTAAGCCAGTGATATTTTTTGATTCCTCCGTAATAATGGGTTTTAAGCCAGGCTAGTTTCTCTGCTTCATACAAAGGGTTGGGCTTGAGGTCCAGCCTGGGTGAATCCACATGGGAGCCCAGGATGTTCAAGCCTTTCTCCAGGGGTTGGGCGCCAATAACGGCCAGGATGATTCCCTTGCCTTTATTAACTGCACAGACCCTGTCTCCGGGATTTAGCTTGCGGCCACTGTTCATAAGCTCTTCCAGAGGCAAAAAACCGGCTTTGGCTGCTGCTTCCTGCAAAAAGCTTACTGCTTCCCGCTCCGTTTTGGCTTTGTCCAGAAACTCCTTATAGCCCTGAGCAAAGCTCATCGCTTCCTGCTGCTTTTCCGGAGCATACTTTTCCCAGATGCTGGCCGTCTGCCTGGCCAGCTTGCTTTGTTTTTCCCTAGTTTCCTCAGACAAACCGGACACCTCTTTCCTAATCTATTAAGCTGCAATTACTTGGACTAGTTTTTCCAGAACAATTTCATTTTACCACAAAAAGAAATGACCTGGTATCACCAGGCCATTCAATACAGTATTTGGGTTTCGTCATCTGAAAATGCCCGTTCCCTGAATCAATGTTAATAGGTAGGAGCTAAATTGAGAGCCTTGCACTCCTGAGGAGAGTTGCCCAAGCAAACCCGCTTGGTCCATGGACCCAATAGAGAGAATAGGGTTTACCACTGCCAGCATTACGGTAACAACAAGTATACTCTTGGTTGAACCCAAGATCAAACCGGCGCCTTTATCCAGGACACCTGCCGGGGTGTAGCTCATAAGGCTGGCAACTCCCTTTAAAATTAGAGCAGTGACGAGTTCAATAAGGAAAATCAGAATTATGAAAGCCAGAATCTGCAGAATTACCCCGGCAACTAAATGATACAGGGCATCGCTGATTGTAAACACATCCGCCCGCTTGGTGATTGTACCCAGTTCCAGGACCATTGCACCAACCTGCTTTTTGTACATCACCGGCAGCGCCATGGAGTCTAAAGCGCCCTGGACTTTGGCTAACGATAAATTTTGGATGGGAGTCTGCTGGATTTGATCAGGAAGACTTACTACCCTGGCTACGGTTTTAACAACGGTAGGCTCCAGGCCACATGTCCCGCCCAGAAACCCGGCGAAGGGCTTATAAAAGGCCAAGGCGCCTATAAACCCCAGGATATACCCGGCCAGTTTCGAAAAAGCCACCAAAAACCCTTTACGGTAACCACTCCACGCCCCAAACAAAACCATAGCCGCAATCGCAAAGTCCACCCAATTCATAATTTTCAACCCTCCAAGCCAGGCATCCAAACTATTTTTCTACAAATTTCGCCATGGGGCTATTTTTCCTGCTCAGGAATAACATTCCTGCTATTATGAATGTTTGCTTCTATTGCCGAATATTAGCTGCAATTTTCCCTTAACATTTCAATTACCTCCAGGTCTGTTGGAAAAGCCAGATCAGGCAGATGGTCCAAGGTAAAGAACTGTACCATGTCCAGGTCATCCCCGGCCTGTAATTGACCACCGGCAGGGGTAACCAGGAACCAGATGCCCACCGTATGGGACTCAGGGTTGTGAAAATTGGATTTAGCGGTGTATACCCGCTCTATCTGGACTTCTAATCCCGTTTCTTCTTTGAATTCCCGTCTCAGGGCAGTTTGCACATCTTCATCCCATTCTACATAACCACAGGGGATGCACCATTGCCCGGCATAACCGTTAGTACGCCTGCCCAGAAGGATTTTGTTATCCTGTATGCAGATTCCGGCCACACCTACAATGGGGTTTTCGTAGAAAACATAGCCGCAAGCCTGACACTGCAGTCTCTGGCGGTCACCGATTTGGCGGTATTTTAGCTCTTTGCCGCATTTAGGGCAGTAATAGAAGCGTTGCTTCATAATATCACCTGATATGTTTGATTTCAGCAGCAACCTGACTGAAGTAACCCTAATAAAGCTGCTTACCCGCCCAGATAGGCCTTTTTAATTTCTTCACTCGCTGCCAGTTCCTTGGCATCTCCACTGAGGACAATCTTCCCGGTTTCCATTACATACGCCTTGTGGGCCACCGACAGGGCCATGTGGGCATTTTGCTCTACCAAAAGAATGGTTGTGCCGGCCTGGTTGATTTCTTTAATGATCTCAAAGATATCCCGGACCAGCAGGGGGGCCAGGCCCATGGAAGGCTCGTCCAGAAGCATCAGCCGGGGGCGGGACATCAGGGCCCTGCCCATGGCCAGCATCTGCTGTTCCCCACCGCTCAAGGTACCGGCCAGTTGGCTGCGGCGCTCCAGGAGACGGGGAAAACGTTTGAACACCTTCTCCATGTCCTGCTGGATGCCATCTTTGTCCTTGCGCAGGTAGGCGCCCAACTCCAGGTTCTCCAGCACAGTGAGATTGGCAAAGACCCGGCGGCCTTCAGGCACCTGGGAAATTCCCATTTCCACGATCTTCTGGGCGGGGTTGCCGGTGATGTTGTTCCCCTCAAAATTTATGCTGCCGGTCTTGGGCTTCAGGAGTCCGGAGATTGACTTTAAGGTGGTGCTCTTTCCTGCTCCGTTGGCGCCGATGAGAGTAACTATCTGGCCCTGTTCTACTTGGAGGGAAACCCCTTTCAGGGCGTGAATTGCTCCATAAAATACGTTCATGTTGTCTATTTTTAGCATTAGTGGACCTCCTCTCCCAGGTAGGCCTCGATTACCTTGGGGTTGCTCTTGATTTCCGCCGGGGTGCCGTGAGCAATAACCGTACCGTAATCCAGCACATAGATACGCTCACAGACTCCCATTACCAGGCTCATATCGTGCTCGATGAGGAGGATGGTCAATTTGAATTCGTTCCTGATCCATTCGATGAGTTTCATCAGTTCATGGGTCTCCTGGGGGTTCATTCCGGCCGCAGGCTCATCCAGCAGGAGGAGGCGGGGCTGGGCAGCCAGGGCACGGGCAATTTCCAGCCGGCGCTGCTCGCCGTAAGGCAGGTTTTTGGCGATTTCGTCCTTTTTATCATCTA
>JAJZTU010000211.1 GCA_021848765.1 Bacillota bacterium | reverse complement strand
ATGTGGTTGGATAAAAAGGCCGATTAAAACAGCCTCTTTCCAATTCGAAACTAACGTTTTTGCAAAAGAGATACGATTTTATTGGGTTAATGGACTCCTTGTCTTGGGATAGGGAGTCCATATCCGGATAAGAAGGAGGAAATGAAAATGAGACCGGATTTAAGCGTGGAAGTTTGGGGGAAAAGGTTTAAGAACCCCATCATAATCGCTTCCGCAAGCCCCACAAAAGATGCCGATTATATGAAAAGGTGTGTAGACTCAGGTGCCGGGGGACTTATCTCCAAAACTGTGACTTTCGAAAAGTACCTGCACAAGTACGTTTCACCCAGATTCACTGTTTTACACAAAAAAGGCTGGCCCCATGCCTTTTCCAACTATTCGGCAGAGTTTCTGGCTACTTATACCCCTGACCAGTGGATGAAGCACCTGGAGGAAAGCAAGAAGTATTGCGAAGAAAAAGGTGCTGTTTTAATCGGAAGTATATCTGGCGATACTCTGGAAAACTGGGCCAGACTGGCTCGAATGGTTGAGGAAGTCGGCTGCGATCTGATTGAGTGTAATTTTGGCTGCCCACATCCCAGAGATTTGGGATACAAGAGTGGCCAGGAATTAGGTAGCGACCCCGATGCGGCTGTTGAAGTAACCAAAATAGTTGTCAACGCTGTAAAAATTCCGGTAATTATTAAACTGACCGCAGAGGCAGTTGATCCCGTTAATGTTGCCAAAAAAGTGGCGGCTGCCGGGGCTAGCGGTGTAACCGTTCACAATCGATTCCCTGCCCTGGACATTGACATTGAAACTGGTCGCCCCTTGCTGCATTCTTCTTTTGCAGGAGTTGGCGGTCCATGGATGCGTCCCATCATGTTAAAGTGGGTTGCTAAAGTAGCTAGGGCAATAGATATCCCAATATCAGCGACTAACGGAATTTGGACATGGGAAGATGTTGTAAAATCAATCATGGTTGGGGCGTCTACAGTCCAGACATGCACCGCTGTTATGTACAGTACCAAACAGTATGGTATTGTAAAAGACTTCATCGAAGGTCTGGAAAAATTCATGGCAGCCCAAGGCTACAATGCCATCGAGGAATTACGCGGTATTACGCTTAGTCAACTGAAAACTTGGGATGCAGTTGACCGTGAGTCCAAGTATATTTCCCAGGTGGATCCGGAAAAGTGTACCGGATGCAAGCTTTGCCCTAACTGGTGTTTCTTTGATGCGATTGCAATGGTAGACAAAAAAGCTGTGATTAATCCTAAGAAATGTGATGGTTGTGGTCTCTGTCCCGCATTGTGTCCAAAAGATGCCATTACCATGGAAGGACCGGGGCATAGCTATCTAGGCAATTTCCGCTAAGCAGGGCTTAACAATGAAATGGCAGGTGGCTAGGGGGTATTAAATTGCGAGTATCTTCAATTCAATTTGAAATCCGGGATAGTGAGACAAAGGAACAGCGACTTAGTCGCATGGCCAGCCTAATTGATTCTTGTAAGGGATCGCAACTCATTGTTCTGCCCGAAATTTGGAATACAGGTTATTTTGCTTTTGACCGGTACGAGGCCGAAAGTGAAAGTATCAACGGTGAGACAGTGACACTAATGTCCACAAAGGCAAGAGAAATGCAGAGTTATATCATGGCCGGTAGTTTTGTGGAAAAGGACGAGGGCAGATTATTTAATACCAGTGTTTTGATTAATACCCAAGGCCAAATTGCCGCCGCTTACCGAAAAATCCATCTTTTCGGTTTTGGCTCCGATGAGACCCGATTACTTTCTCCAGGCAATCAGGTGACTACAGTTGTTACCGAATTTGGAGTTTTCGGACTAGCCACCTGTTACGATTTGCGCTTTCCTGAATTATTCCGTAAGATGCTGGATCAGGGCGTAGAAATTTTCCTGATTTCTTCTGCTTGGCCCTTTCCTCGTTTAGACCACTGGCGCATGTTAAACCAAGTACGGGCTTTAGAAAATGAGTGTTACTTAATTTCCGCCAACTGTGCCGGTATTAACAGGGGCAAGCAATATTTAGGATATAGCTCAATTGTCAATCCATGGGGGGTGACAATTGCCGGGGCCGGTGAAGAGGCGGCAATCATCACAACTGAGATAGATGTCAACGAAGTTAAGCGTGTACGCGGAATCTTTCCTCCAGTCAAAGACCGGGTAGATTGGCTGAGGTAAGCAGGGAGGCAAATAAGAATGAAGAACTTTACCTTTTTTGTGGACGGTAATACCCAACAAAAAGTTGAGTTTGAAGTTATACGCATACTCAACGGTGGGTTCGCCGGGAGAAATCAGGAGCAGGTAAAAAAACATATCGAGGAGTTGGCTCATTTAGGGGTTCCTGCACCTAAAGCAACTCCGGTTTTCTATCCCTTGTTGGCAGACAAATTGTCAACGGACCGGGAGCTTGAGGTAGTAGGAACCGGAAATAGCGGCGAAGTGGAATTTGTAATACTCTACTCCGAACAAGGCTTGTTGGTTGGGGTCGGAAGTGATCACACTGACCGGGACTTGGAAAAAGTGAGTATTATTAAATCCAAACAGGCCTATCCAAATATCATTTCCCAGGATGTATGGCTTTACAAAGATGTTATCAATCACTGGGATGGGTTAGAGATGAGAAGTTGGTTGGGGCCTAACCGGGAAAGCCTTTATCAAGAGGGAACTTTAGCTGAGCTTATGCGCCCTGAGGATTTAATGGCCAAAGCTGAAGCCCTGATAGAAGGAGAAATTACCGGAACAGCGCTATACTCAGGAACTCTGGCGACATTAGAGGAAATCAAGTTCAGTGATTTTTTTCATGTAGAATTATTGGATAAAGTAAGAGGTCAGAAGCTTTCCTATGCTTACCGTATCCGGCCATTAAGCTGGTACAAAGGGGACTTAGAAACCTTGTGAGATTCTTAACAAGAAATTTTAAAGGAGGAGTTCATAATGGCAAAACCTGAATTGGAGTTTTTTGATCATGACCTGAATATAGGTTGGCGGCAAGTCGAAGGAGCCATGGAAGGAATTATCGAGAAAATATTAAGCTTAGATCCGGAGACCGGATCATATACCAGGATATTAAAATTCCCGCCTGGGATCACCACTACTGAAACTCTGGTTCATGATTTTTGGGAAGAAGTCTATATCATTAAAGGCAGCCTGATTGACCTGAAAAAGCAGGAGACTTATGTTGAAGGGATGTACGCCTGCCGGCCGCCAGGAATGCTTCATGGTCCTTACTCTATTCCCCATGGTTGCACTACCTTAGAAACCAGGACCTTCGAGAAAAAATAGTACCAGGCATGCGATTTAAGGTGTCCCGATTGGACAACAGTTTGGAGGTGATGGCGTGAACAGACCGCCCATACAAAAAACGGTCCGGATTTCGATAGACAGCAGAAGCTGTAAAAAGTGCGGTATTTGTTACGGATTTTGTTCGCAAAATGTGTTTACTTTGGCCAGAGACGGAACACCGGAAGTAACAAACCCGAGTAACTGTACCTATTGCCGCCTGTGTGATTTACGCTGTCCCGATTTTGCCATCACCTTGGAGGTGATTTCGTGAACAGACCGGCAGGAGTACAGTTCATGCAGGGTAACGAAGCCTGCGTTTATGCCGCTATTGATTGCGGGGCAAGATTTTACGCCGGTTATCCCATCACACCTTCCTCTGAAATTGCAGAGTTATCTGCAAAATACTTACCGAAAGTTAATGGCATTTATTTGCAAATGGAAGATGAACTGGGCAGTATAGCAGCTATCATCGGAGCTTCTGCTGCAGGAAAAAAATCCTTTACCGCCACAAGCGGTCCGGGGTTTTCGCTGATGCAGGAGAACTTGGGGATGGCGATATATGCCGAGGTGCCTTGTGTAATTATTAATGTGCAAAGAAATGGCCCGAGCACCGGATTAGCAACCAGGCCGGGCCAGGGGGATGTCATGCAGGCCCGGTGGGGAACCCATGGCGACCACCCAATTATTGTGTTAAGTCCCTCCTCAGTTCAGGAATGTTATGACCTAACGATTAGGGCTTTTAATTTATCCGAAAAGTACCGGATCCCTGTTATCTTACTTAGTGATGAAGTTATCGGCCATATGCGGGAGAGCCTAACGATACCTGAGGTGGAAGACTTAATAATTATTAACCGAAAATTACCTCTAGTCCCTGCACAGGGTTTCAAGCCCTATACACCAGAGGAAGATCTGGTCCCGGCCATTCCTCCGTTTGGGACCGGGTATATAGTACACATAAGCAGTTCCTGTCATGATGAATCAGGATATTCCCACAACGCACCCCAAACGGCAGATAACTTGGTACGGCGATTACACAAGAAAATTGAGGCTAATCAAGAGGATATAGTGCAAGTGGAGTGGTTCGGACCGGAAGACGCTGAACTGACCATAATAGCTTACGGTGTCATATCCCGTACGGCCAAACAAGTCGTAATCAATGCCCAGGCAAACGGTCTTTCGGTTAATCTCTTGCGGTTAATAACCCACTGGCCTTTCCCGGATGAACAGGTAACCCAAGCTTTGAAAAAGGCAAGAGCAGTGTTGATTCCCGAACTGAACCTGGGACAAGTTGTTCAGGAAGTGCACCGTCTCAATTCCTTCAATACACCGGTTTACCAACTTTCGCGTATTGACGGAGAAATTATACTGCCTTCTCAGATCATGCAAAAAGTAGAGGAGGTGCTAAAGTAATGTCTGGCTACACTTTTAAAAGTTATTTGGAAAAGAGCCAACTACCCCATATGTGGTGCCCGGGATGCGGGGACGGTATCATCCTGCGGGCATATACCGAAGCATTAGCAGAACTTTGCTTAGCACCCCAGGAGGTTGTTACAGTAACCGGTATCGGATGTTGGGGTAAAGCTGATGACTATTTAGGTACCCACGCCTTTCACGGAACACATGGCAGGGCTTTGGCCTTTGCTACAGGAATAAAACTTGGTAACCCTGATCTTACGGTAGTGGCTTTAATGGGGGACGGGGATGCAGTAACTATTGGCGGTAATCATTTTATTCATGCTGCCAGGCGCAATATTAATCTAACCGCAATTGTGACCAATAACTACAATTACGGTATGACTGGTGGACAATACTCGGCTACGACCCCCTTGGAAGGCAAAACCACCACTTCGCCCAATGGAACAGCTGAACCGGGCTTTGATTTATGTTTTCTGGCAGAAGCAGCGGGTGCAAACTTTGTGGCCAGAACCACCTGCTACCATGCGGTAGCGCTAAAAAATATGATCAAAGAAGCGATATCTCATCAAGGTTTTAGTTTGGTTGAGGTAGTTAGCTCCTGCCCCACCTATTTTGGCCGCTTTAATGTTCATCCCAGTCCGGTTAAAATGCTTAACTGGCTGAAGGACAAAGCGGTTCCCGTTCAAAAATACCGCGAAATGTCCGCTGCTGAACAGGCTGAACATTTTGCCGTCAGTACCCTGGTCAATAAGAACAGGCCTGATTTTTACACAACTTATAAGCGGATTAATAGGCCTGATCAGTCTGCAAAGGGGGAGGAATAGGTGGCAAAAAAAACATGGCAGCTGGTTTTGGCGGGAACAGGCGGTCAGGGATTGATTTTGGCGGGAGTTACCCTGGCGAAAACCGCTGTTCTTGAACAAAAGAATGGGGTTCAAACTCAAAGTTACGGCATTCAAACCAGGGGTGGTTACAGCCAGGCCGAAGTGGTAATCTGCGATGAGACTATCTATTTTCCAAAATGCGATAACCCGGATTTGGTATTGGCTTTAAGTCAGGACGCCTACGAACGCTACCGGCATAAAGTGTCCAATGATTGTATTATCCTCTATGACGATGATGCGGTGAAAAGTGACAAACGTACAAACGATATAGGTTATCCCTTCAGCGCCAGAGCTATTGACCTTGGTAACGAAAAAGTAATTAACTCACTGGCTTTAGGCGGTGTCTTGAAACTTTGTCCGGTTGTTGCCAAAGAAAACTTAGCTAAGGTGTTGGAGACTGAAGTTCCTGCTAAGGCCGTTGCCCTAAACTTACAAGCATTAGAGGCGGGTTATGAGGAAATCCAAAAATGGTCTTGTTAAAA
>JAJZTU010000210.1 GCA_021848765.1 Bacillota bacterium | reverse complement strand
GATATGGAGTTCAACTTTCCCTATTTAGAGTTGGCCTTGATACATGGTATGGAGCTAGTAGGCGGAAGGTCACAGAAATTATATACAGGTATAAAAAACAAAAGGCATTTAGAGCTATAAATTTTCCGGGCAAAAAAAAGTACCCGGCAGTTTTCTACACTGCCGGGTACTTTTATGGGTTGCCCGCCCCCGCCAAAACCGGTGGGGACGGCGCGAATATTAATAGTTGTCCTTTTTGTTGGATTTTCTCCAAATATTGATTTTTTCTGCTTCCCGGATCAGTTCATCCCGGAATTGCGGGTGAGCGATGGAGATAAGGGCTTCAGCTCTTTCCCAGGTGGAACGGCCTTTGAGGTTGACCATGCCGTACTCGGTTACAAGGTAGTGCACAACAGTCCGGGTAGCGGTAACAATGGCCCCGGGGGTCAGGATTGGCTTAATCCGGGATACCAGTTCCCCGGTCTTGGTGGTGAAGGTGGAAGTAAAGCAGAGGAAGGCCTTCCCGCCCTTAGACCAGTAGGCGCCTTCACAAAAATCAAACTGCCCGCCGGTACCGCTGATATGCCTGGTTCCGGAGGATTCGGAGCAGACCTGGCTGAAAAGGTCAACCTCCACACAGTTATTGATCGCGACTACTTTGTCGTTTAAGGCAATATTGTCAGGCCTGTTTGTATAATTAACAGGGTAGGAGGCCACCGCCGGATTATCGTTAACGAAGTCGTAAAGCTTCTGAGAACCCAGCCCGAAGGTAAACACCATTTTATATTTATCAAGGTGTTTTTTGGCGCCGGTAACCCGCCCAGCTTCATACATATCCACATAGGCATCTACGAACATTTCCGTATGGACCCCCAGATCCTTGAGGTCAGATTGGGCAATTAGTTTTCCGACAGCATTGGGCATACCGCCAATACCTAACTGAATACAACTGCCGTCCTCAAGTTGACTCACAATAAGCTCAGCAATCTTCTGGTCGGTCTCACTGATGGGGGATTCGGGCAGGGCAGGAAGTTTAGGATTTTCGCCCTCTACGATGTAGTCAACCTTGGAGATATGAATACATTCTTCTTTTCCGCCAAGCACTCTGGGCATGTTTTCATTTACTTCCACGATAACGTACCTGGCTTTTTCAATAGTGGCCTTGGTAAAAGAGTTTTGCAGGCCAAAGTTAAAAAAGCCATGTTTGTCCATGGGACTAACCTGGAACATGATTACATCAACATCGATTTGCTCCCGGTAATAGCTGGGGACATCCCTGTAGAGTATGGGGTTGTAAAAGCACAATCCCTGATCATGAAGCTTGCGGTCCCCACCGCTAAAATGCCAGTTACTATATGTAAAATGTTCATGTGTGGTATCGGCCTTTACTACCTCAGGGACACCCTGTACCCTGGTGCAAGCCCGGATTTTAACATCTTTAAGCTCGTCTTTGCGCTTGGCCAGAGCCCGGTCCAGCACAATGGCCTGACCGGCAAAACCACCGTAATCAACCCAATCACCAGATTTAACAACCTTAACGGCTTCATCTGCAGATACCAGTTTCTGTTTATACATATCTGCGTAATTCACTCCACATTCCCTCCTGTTAATTTGTTTTTCTGTAGCCGACATAAAATCCCCAATTACACTTAGAATAACCTCCCTCGCTCCTGAAAAAGCCACCGCCTTCCACGATAATTTACCAAGTACATTGTATATTTAACACAAAATCAAGTTTTCCTGCATAATTTTTCAAAACTTTGTCTGCAATTTTATGCACATGATTTATTAGCTAAGCTAAAGACCAAGCAGCAAAATTGCCGCTTGGTCTTTATGCAACTAAATATTCTTGGCCGCCGCCTCAGGCCCCCTGGAGAGGGCAATTTTTCCGGAGCGTACGATTTCTACAATACCATGGTCCTTAAGTACCTCACAGAGGGCATCAATCTTATCTTCTTCTCCGGTAAGTTCAATCACCATGGTCTCACGATTGACATCCACAATTTTAGCCCGGAAAATATCCACAATATCTACTATGTCAGAACGCCTTTCCGGGGATGCTTTGACTTTTATCAGCGCTAGATCACGGCTAATAGATTCCACTGAGGTCATATTAACTATCTTAATGACATTAATCAGCTTAGCCAACTGGTTGATGACCTGGTCAAGTTCATCATTATTATCACATTCTACTACTATGGTAATCCTGGTGATATCAGGGTCCTCCGAAGCCCCGGCGGCAATGCTGTGAATATTAAAGGCCCTTCTGCTGATAAGTCCCGAGATATGAGTGAGCACTGCGGGCTTATTTTCCACAAGTACTGCTAATGTGTGTTTCATGGTGGTAACCTCCAATCTATGAAGTAGCTATTACGGGTATTATATTGTTTGGCTTTTGCCTTTGTCAACCATCTACTCACAGGTAATTCAGGGTCGGATTCTAAAGATAATCGATTCTGCTTTGGTCGGTAAACCTCACGGCCACCTCAATGCCCAAAACCCATAGGGCAGCAGTGCTCAGGTACTGGGGCGCCACGGCGTCAAAGAGAATATTGGCCTTGGCCGGGAACTCCTCATCTCCCTCCCAAACTGCCATGGCCAGGGAAAGCTTGGGCAGTACCTGAAGGCTAAACCCTTTGTCACCCATGTCCAGAGGCTGCCCACCCAAAGCTAAAGCAAGGCGGGCAAAGGACTCCAGGTCCGAGCCAAAGGCTTTGGCCAGGGGTTCCATAGCTTCTTTTTGAAAGAGGACAAAGTGGTGGGGGCCGTCAGGGAGTTCCAGAAAGGAAATCCAAGTGTTCCTGGGAGGCAAACCGGTTGCTCCGGCTAGATACTGGAGGATGCAGGTCACTTCATTCCTGGAAAGACGGAAAGCCGGATTATCGGGGGTAATCCTGGCCTCCCGGTTTACGCGGCAGATTTGGCCCAGGTAGGGAATATTTATCTGACCTGTAGCCGGGTCATACCGGCCACCGGCATTCCCGGCCATTTCAACGGGGTCCTTGCTTAGGAAAACCTGTCTGGCTTCTTCATGGACTGATATTTTTGTCATAATTCACCCTCCGGTGCAAAAATTATCTCTAATTTATATTCTCCCACCTTGGGACAATTCCCTGCCGGACTTAAGCCGCTGGGAAAGGATTTTTGCTAATTTACGGAAAATGGCTTTCTCTGTTCTGGTTCAGCAGCATATACTGGTATTGCTAGAAGAATTGCCAAAACATATTTGACTTTGGGACCGGAACCATTTTTGCTGATGGGGGGAAAGACCATGGGCAACAGGGTAGGGTATTCTAAGCCTGTGAATACAGGTCCTAACAGTTATAGGTTTTTTACCGGACCGGTTCCATCGACCGGTCTTGTTTATTGTGATTACAAAGTATAAGTGGTCATACGCATTAATGAAGGGAGAGCGAGGTAGCATGCCTTTACTCAATTTAAAGGAAAGGCTATATGCGGCCTGGCAGGATTTTGTGTCCTGGGGTTCTGTCAACACAGAATGGGTGCGCCCGGAAATCGGGGAGTCCTGGCAGAGAAGTATTACTGCCGGGATTAATCCCTATTCTTCCCGTGTGCTCTTTACCCTTGATGAGGAAGAATTGGAAAAGCACAGGGAGGCCAAGCGGGAATTATGGGAGATTTCTGCGCCCATCATGAGGAATCTGTACCAGTTTGTACAGGGCTCAGGCTTTATAGTTTCCTTAATTGACCAGGACGGAATAATCCTGGAGAGTGTGGGTGACCAAAATACCTGCCAGTTGGCTGCCGAACATGATTTAGTCCCGGGGGCTTGTATGTCCGAAGCCTGCAGCGGTACTAACGCGACCGGCCTGGCCCTGTACCTGCAGCGACCGGTGCAGGTTTTTGCCGCTGAGCACTTCCTGACCGCCCTGCACCCCTGGACCTGTTCCGCCGGGCCAATCAGGGACCACGCCGGGCGGCTAACCGGCGCTTTGAGCATGACCGGTACTTTTGAAAAAGTGCATTCCCACACCCTGGGGATGGTGGTGGCAGCAATTGATGCTATCGAAGGCCAGCTCAAGGTAAACAAGGCCCTGGATAACCTGATGGTCATCACCAGGTACCAAAATGCTATAGTAGAATCCATCTCTGACGGGTTGATTGCTGTGGACCAGCAGGGAATGGTTACCAGGCTCAATTGGGCGGCGGGCCGGATTATCAAGGTTACCACTGAGGAAGGCCTGAGGCGGCCCGTTGAAGACATCCTGGGCGAGGGAAATCCGGTCCGCAGGGCCTTGTTGTCCGGGTCTTTATGTTCCGATGAGGAGTTTCAGGCAGATACTCCTAAGGGTAAGATTCACTGCACCATTACCTGCCAGCCTATTCGCAATCCCCAGCAAAAAGTGGTAGGCGTGGTGGCCATCCTGAGGGAAATTAAATTGGTACGCCAGTTGGTCCAGCGGATGGTGGGGGCAAGGGCGAAGTTTACCTTTGATGATTTAATCGGCAAGAATGCTGCCTATCTCAAAACTGTACAGTTGGCCAAAACTGCAGCCAACAGTTCCTCAAACGTCCTGCTGCTGGGAGAAAGCGGCACCGGGAAAGAAGTCTTTGCCCAGGCCATTCATAATGCCGGTTGCCGCGCCAATGAACCCTTTATCGCTATCAACTGTGCAGCGCTGCCCAGGGACCTCATTGGCAGTGAACTCTTCGGGTATACCGAAGGCGCTTTTACCGGGGCCAAAAAGGGTGGCAGCCCGGGGAAATTTGAACTGGCAGACGGGGGAACTATCTTCCTGGATGAAATTGGGGAGATGCCCCTGGAAATGCAGGCCAACCTGCTCAGGGTTTTGCAGGAAAAGACCTTGGTCCGTATTGGAGGGCAGCAGGTAATACCGGTGAATGTGCGGGTTATTGCCGCCACTAACCGTAACCTTATGGAAGAGGTGGAGAAGAAGAATTTCCGTTCTGATTTATACTACCGGTTGAATGTCCTGACCATCAATATGCTCCCTTTAAGGAACCGCAAGGATGACATTCTGCCTCTTACCAGCTTCTTTATCGAGAAGATCAACCGGCGTTTGGGCAGGGAAGTTAATGTTATTCATCCGGAGACCCTGGACCTGTTGCAGCGTTATCATTGGCCGGGGAACGTCAGGGAACTGGAAAATGTTATTGAAAGGGCCATCAATGTGGCCAGAGGAGAAATACTTACCCCGGATACCCTGCCTGATGAATTTCTGGGTACCGGTTTTCCTGTAAAAGCCGGCGATTTACTGGAAACCGGTGCAAAACGTTTGTTGGAGAGCATGTGGTCACCTGTTGAAAGTCAGGCGGATTTTCCTGCCTCCGTACCGGTCCAGGCCAGGAGGAACGGTAAAAAGCTGAAGTGGGAGACCATCCGGCAGGCTATTGACCGCAATGAAGGCAACCTGACCCATGCTGCGAAAGAGCTGGGTATCTCCCGCAGCACCCTCTACCGCAAACTGGAGGAGTTTAACCTTGGAGGGGAAGCAGTACGCCGGGCTGAGGACCATAAATGAGGATAAAACAGACACCACCGGTGGTGGCTGGATAATGCAAATGGCCAACCAGGGGCGCTGCCCGGTTGGTCATTCGCATTTATCCTCCGCTACTTTTTTAAGAGTACTTTGCAAAAATATGATGAGACACCATTGAGACACAGTTGCACAAAACCGGGAAGTGTTTTGTGAAACACTTCCGGGACAGTTATGAGACACTTATGGGACAATCGGGACGTCGCCGGACAACAGGGGAGTTAACGTAACCCTGCTAAAACAAGTGGACAAAATTTCCCTTGGGAATAAAATTGTCCTGTTTTGCTCTATATTTGTTTGAATTATCCTGCAGTGCCCTCTTTTTTAGGGTTTTTTGTTTGTTTAACCTGTCCAGAACAAAAAACTGGTAAGTTTCTTGCAATTGCCAATTGGCAAAGAATAACACCTTCAGACCGGCAAAGAAAATGAAAGGAGGTTGACCATGGAAAACCTTGAACTTCAAGATTTCAGCAGCATGCCCCAGTGGCAGCCAAAAGATAACCTGCTTCAGATACTCCAGGAGCAAACAGGGCAACCAATCAGCCGGTGTTACCAATGCAAAAAGTGCTCTG
>JAJZTU010000209.1 GCA_021848765.1 Bacillota bacterium | reverse complement strand
AGGACATCATGCAATTTCAATATGCAGTTGAACAAAATGCATTGCAAGTAGAAGGGAGAGGATGTAATGGGGCTAAAAGAAAAACTGGGTAAACAATTTGTCATCACCACTGAATTGGGTCCTACAGACGGGACTGACGTGCAGACCACCCTAAGCAAAGCAAAAGAGTATATCTACCTTGACGGAATCAACATCCACGATTGTCCGATGGCCAGGTTGCGAATCAATTCCATTGCCTTGGCCAGTATTGTCCAGCAGGAAACCGGAATTGACACCATTCCCCACTTTACCTGCCGGGACCGCAGCCTTCTGGGCAGCCAGGCCGACCTCCTCGGCGCCCATGCCCTGGGGATTCGCTTTCTTTTGCCCACTACCGGTGATCCCCCGCATCACGGACCTTTTAAGTCATCTCCTGTCTATGACCTGACTACCCTGGAGTTCATCAAGCTGGTGAAAAAATTCAATCAGGGCAGGGACGCTAATGACCAGGAATTCAAGGGGCCGACTGACTTCCGGGTAAGCGCCACTGCCAGTCCGGTAGCCGCCAATATGGATGCCGTTTATGCCCGGGTAGCCAAGAAGATTGAGGCCGGAGCTGATTTTTTTCAGACTCAGCCCGTCTATGATGCCGGGAAGGCTATTGCTTTTGCCCGCCGGATGCGGGAATTCCAGGTGCCGGTAATCCTTGGGATGATGCCCCTCAAAAGCCTGAAGATGGCAGAATACATGAAAAACAATGTGGAAGGGGTGGAAATCCCTGACGAAATAATCGAAAAGATGAAATCAGGCATTACCGGTGTGGAAATCGCCTGTGAATTCATATCCCAGGTCTACCAAGAGATTGACGGAATACATATCATGGCCCTGGGAGATGTCAGGGCCAGCAATGCCATAATTGAGCATACCAAAAGCCTTATAGGCTAAAAAATAGCTTACACCAGTCACTTTGTGCCGGTGTAAGCTATTTTAATTTTTTAATAAACATCCGGTTAGCTAAAATGTATACGAAATAACCCGAAAAAACAATTGCATTTTTGTGTATTTTTAAATATACTAGAAACAAATATACGCTGAGTGCAATGGTGTGCTCACAACCCGGCAATGAAGCCACTCCTGACTACCAAAGGTAGTTAGGGTGGTTTTTTCTGCTCTTTTCTGAACAGAGCGGATCCTCCGGGGCACGAAGACGTGCTCAAAGGCCATGCTGCCATAATTCTGAAGGAGGAGATTACCAATGGAGGTCAACTTGCAAACTTTAGCGGCGGGAATTGATACAGTATGGGTACTTCTAGCCGCAGCCCTGGTATTTTTCATGGAAGCGGGCTTTGCTGCCCTTGAGGCCGGTTTTGTGCGGGCCAAGAACTCTCTGAACATCATTATGAAGGTACTGATGGATTGCACCGTAGGAATGTTAGGTTACTGGGCTCTCGGTTTTGCTCTTATGTACGGGGTAGATAAGTTGGGGCTTTTTGGGACCAGCGGATTTTTTACAGAAGGTAACTTCGACCACCTGGGTCTTAAGATACCTACCTATGCCTTTTGGATTTTCCAGGCTGCCTTTGCCGTAGCCGTGGCCACCATTGTTTCCGGAGCGGTGGCTGAGCGGATGAAGTTTGGTCCATACATCATTTTTAGCTTCCTGGCTACTGCCCTCATCTATCCCGTAGCCGGTCACTGGATCTGGAGCAGCAATGGCTGGCTCTACCAACTGGGCATGAAGGACTTTGCCGGTTCGGCAGCGGTGCACGCTGTTGGCGGCTGGGCATCGCTGGCTGCTGTCCTGGTCTTGGGGCCCCGGACCGGAAAATACAGCAAGGATGGCACGATCAATGTTTTACCCGGCCATAATATTCCCTTGGCCGCCCTGGGTGCGTTTATCCTCTGGTTTGGCTGGTTTGGCTTTAACCCAGGCAGCAGCTTATCCGGACTGGATGCCAATATTGCCAGGATAGCTGTCACTACCAACCTGGCGGCAGCCGCAGGAGGTACTGTGGGAACAATCTTTACCATGATCCGTTATGGAAAGCCTGACCCCAGTATGGCTATCAACGGGGCTTTGGCCGGTCTGGTAGCCATTACCGCCGGTACTGCTTATGTTTCTACCTTTGGGGCCGTAATTATCGGAGCGGTAGCCGGGGTTCTGGTGGTGCTGGCCGTAGAAGCGTTTGACAAAATGCGCGCAGATGATCCTGTGGGAGCCATTGCGGTTCACGGTGTCTGTGGATCTTTCGGGACTCTTGCTGTAGGTCTGTTTGCCCAGGAGGGCGGCCTGTTTTACGGAGGGGGTTTTCACCTCCTGGGGATACAGGCTTTAGGGTTGGCTGCTGTATCCCTGTGGTCCTTTGTTACCACTTTTGGGGTTTTTTATGTACTGAAGCAAACGGTTGGCATCAGGGTCTCTGTTGCTGAGGAACTGGAAGGATTGGATGTTTCTGAACACGGGATGCCGGCCTATTCAGGCGGCGGTCAGCATGGAACTTTGAAGTCCCTGCTTCCTGAACTCCATGGCCACCCCGCCGGGGCAGAACCAGGGCTTGCTATGGGAGGTCTGGCCCTACCCGAACAACAAAACAATTAGGAACCGGCCGGTTACCCAATTATTTTCACCTGTGGCACAGTAGACATACTGTGCCACTTATTTGTCATACGGCCATAACTTTGATATTATTATATAGATGATACACATCCTAAACGTTCAATGCTTTCATTCTACTACAATCTTTGGAAATGACCACCTGAAAAAAAGAAGAAAGGACGGTCTTGCCTAATGGATAATCTAGTCTTCATAAACATTCAGCCCGGACAAGAACTGGAACTGAATAATTACCGTATCACTTCTGAGCTTCCGCTGCCCATGCTGCAGGAGGAGTTAGACCGGCTCATGAAGGATAAAGAAATCCCCTGGCCGGCTTTTGTCCGGGGAATTATTCATGTGCTTGCCAAGGTACCAAACTATCCCTATGCCGGGGAATACAAAAAGCTGCTTTATGAGTTTAATCCACAAATTGAAGAAATATTACTTCAGGAAGGCGCCCACCTGGCCGGTGAAGGTAAGCTGGATGTTGCCAGGGTGATCTTCCAGGGGCTGGCCAATCTGAACCCGGGACTTGCGGAAGCCTGGTTTAATCTGGGTTTGTGTTATCAGGAACTTGCTGCCCGCAGTTTTCAGGGCAATGCCGAACAAGGTCAGCATTATCTTGAGCAAGCTATCGAAACTTTTGAATTCCTGATTGGTCAGGAAAACGCTTCACCTATGGCATACTATAACCTCGGTTTTCTCTACCGCCAAAAAGGCCGGCTTTCCCAGGCCAAAGAAGCCTGGGAAAAAGCAGTTGAATTGGGTATAGACGAAGAGCGGAAGGTGGAACTGGAAGGCCTCATCAATGAACTGGACCGCCTGGATATAGTTGAAGCACAGTTTGAAAGCGGGACTAATGCAATTAACCGGGGCAAGTTCAAAGAAGGCATAATCCTCTTGCAACCATTGGCCAAACGCTATCCCCACTGGTGGCAGGTATCCTTTAACCTGGGAGTGGCCTATCACAATATGGGAGATTATGAAAAGGCTAAAGATATCTTTAAAAAAGTTGCCGAACTCAACCCGGCAATCCCGGAAGTCCATAGTCAAATAGGCTTATGTTGTTTTGCCCTGGGCCAAATGGAGGAAGCAGAGGATGCCCTGCGTAAGGCCATCGGCTTAAGTAATGAAGATTCCGGACTACTGGGCAACCTTGGCCTTGTTTATTTGCGCCAGGAGCGTTTTGAGGAAGCAGCGGAAGTATTCTATCAAGCCCTGAAATTAGCCCCGGAAGATGCCCTGATCCAGCACTACATAAAGGAACTCCCGGATCAATACCGAGATGAGGTGATGGACCGGATTGCTTTAACGAACAGATCGTAGAAAATGTGGGGCAAAGGAGGGATGTATATGTTAGTTGGTATTCCCAAGGAAATCAAAAATAACGAGAACAGGGTTGCGATCACCCCTGCCGGTGTAGCTGCCCTGGTAAAAGCAGGACATCAGGTTATTATTGAGAACGAAGCCGGGGTGGGGAGCGGTATAGCTAACCAGGATTATATAGCCGCCGGAGCATCCATTTTAAAATCTGCCCAGGAGGTTTTCGGCCGGGCGGACCTGATCATGAAGGTTAAAGAACCTCTGGCGCCTGAGTATGACCTCTTAAGAGCAGGACAAATACTGTTTACATACCTGCACTTGGCTCCTGAACCCGACTTAACCCGTGCTCTCCTGAAAAATAAAGTTGTAGGTATTGCCTATGAAACCATCCAATTGGATAATGGTTCCCTGCCGCTGCTGACTCCGATGAGTGAAGTGGCAGGCCGGATGGCTGTTCAGGTAGGGGCTCAATACCTGGAGAAGCCCAAGGGGGGCAAGGGAATCCTCTTAGGTGGCGTGCCCGGGGTTCCGGCTGCAGACGTGGTCATCATCGGCGGGGGGATTGTGGGGACTAATGCCGCCAAAATAGCCATTGGCATGGGGGCACAGGTAACTATTATCGATAAGAGCGCCGACCGTCTGCGTTACCTGGATGACCTTTGGGGAGGGCGAATTACCACCTTGATGTCCAACAGCTTTAATATCGAACGGGCAGTGCGCTATGCCGACCTCCTGATTGGCGCTGTCCTCGTCCCGGGCGCTAAAGCTCCCCACCTTGTCACAGAAGAAATGGTTAAGCAAATGAAACCAGGATCAGTTATTGTGGATGTAGCTATTGACCAGGGTGGATCGGTGGAAACCATAGACCGGGTAACTACCCATAGTAATCCCGTCTATGAAAAACATGGCGTAATCCATTATTCGGTTGCTAACATGCCCGGGGCGGTAGCCCGAACCTCTACTTATGCGTTGACCAATGCCACCTTGCCGTATGCGCTGGAATTAGCCAATAAGGGTTATGAGCAGGCGGTGCGGGAGAACAAGGCTTTAGCTAAAGGTGTTAACACCTTGAAGGGCAAGTTAACCTATAAAGCTGTCGCTGAGGCTCTTAATCTGCCCTATACTCCTCTTCAGGAGGTATTGGGATAAACGCCCGGCCGCAAATTGCCGGAGCCGGACATGCATAACTGGCCTAAAAGTAAGGGGTTCCAACTCGCAGGAGTTGGAACCCTTTTTAAGCGGCTAAGACAGTTTAAGACCGTTCAAGACAGTTATAATAACCGTCGACCGGTTTTTGGGTTAAAAGTTTGCTTACCTATTGCTGCTTTTGGGGCTGCCTTGCTTTATACTGGGGCTCCTGCTGCTCAATGTAGTTTACCCTACCCTTGAAGCCGTTACAGATATTGTTCAATTGAGTTGCGTAGTCGTTAAACATTTGCTTAGCTGTCTGATCCTGGGTATCCAAGGCAAAGGACTTCATATTGGCTGCTGCGCTTTCCAGGGTAGCGAGTGTGGTATGGAGCTTTTGACCAACTGTCATTGAGGGATCCTCCTTTTTCATATTTTTTCTTTGAAACGAAACGACACTGTTATTATCTCCGGTTCCGGAACTTTATATAAATAGCTGCAGCTCGTAAAATCTGGTTATTCTGATATTTTCTTTCAGGTATGCATTTAGTTTCAATTTTTTTTGCCTAAGTTCTATGCACAAAGCCCCCTTAATAGGAATAACCTAAATCGGGAAAAAATTTGGGGGGCGAAGGACATGACGTACACAATTAAGCGGGGAGACACCCTATTTATGATTGCCAGACAATTTGGGGTTACTCTGGCCGAATTGATAGCCGCTAACCCTGACGTAGACCCTGATCACCTGGTGATAGGAGACACCCTGGTGATACCACCCAGGCAACCATCGATTACTTTTTACAGGGTTAAGCCGGGTGATACCCTTTTCTTAATCTCCCAGAGATACGGTGTGTCAATTCAATCAATAGCACTTGCCAACTGTCTGGAAGATCCCAACAGGTTGGAAGTAGGGCAGTTGCTGATTATTCCCAGGATACCTGTACCCGGATTCCCCACAACTACACCGCCGCCAACCACAACCTTGCCGCCTACTACCACACTGCCGCCAACCACAACCTTGCCGCCGACCACTACACCGCCGCCAACCACAACCTTGCCGCCAACCACAACCTTGCCACCG
>JAJZTU010000208.1 GCA_021848765.1 Bacillota bacterium | reverse complement strand
ATTTTAGTTTATCCCTCAGTTTAACCACGTCACCAACAATGATAATCACCGGATGTTTAAATTGAGCCTCTTTGGCCAGCTCTACAATGGTACCTAAACTGCCTACCAGGGTCTGCTGCTCCGGCCGGGTTCCCCACCTGATCAGGGCTATAGGTGTTTCCGGCTGGCGGCCGTTCTCCAGCAGTTTTTCCACTATATGCGGGAGATTGCGCATACCCATTAAAAATACCAGTGTGCCAATCCCTGTAGAGATTTTATCCCAGGCGATGCTGGAATCCCCTTTATTGGGGTCTTCATTGCCGGTAATTACGGCAAAGCTGGAAGTGAAATCCCTGTGGGTCACGGGGATTCCGGCATAGGCCGGCACAGCCACCGACGAAGAAATACCGGGCACTACTTCAAAGGGAATATTATGGGCTATTAATGCTTCAGCCTCTTCCCCGCCCCGTCCGTAAACAAACGGGTCACCACCTTTTAACCTGGTGACCACCTTTCCCGCCAGGGCCTTTTCTACTAAGACCTGATTGATTTCTCCCTGTCTTAAGGTATGCTGGTCCGGGGCCTTGCCAACATAAATAAGTTCCGCTTCCGGGCGGGCATAGGATAAAAGCCTGGGGCTCGCCAGCCGGTCATAAACTATGACCTCAGCTTTTTTGACGCACTCCAGGCCCTTAACAGTTATCAGCTTGGGGTCTCCGGGGCCCGCCCCCACCAAATAGACTAATCCTGCCATTATTCACCAATCTCCAGTCTTATTAAATTTAGGATTTTATCCGCACCCATGGTTATCAGCTGCTTAGCAAGTTGAACCCCCAACTCTTCAGCCTGGTCTGCCGGACCGGCTATCGAAGTCCTAAGCAGTTCTTTGCCGTCAAGGCTGGCTACAACCCCCTCCAGAGTCAGTTGATCTCCCTCAACTCTGCCCAGAGCTCCGATAGGTATCTGACATCCCCCTTCCAAAGTACGCAGCATAGCCCTCTCGGCTGTGATGGCTATAGAGCTTTCCCGGTGTTCCAGGGTTTTGACGATGCGTTCTATTTCCTTATCGCTTTCCCGGATCTCAATCCCAACAGAACCTTGTCCTACCGCAGGTAAAGAAACCTCAAAGGATATCCGTTCGGAAATCCTGTCTTCCCAACCCATGCGTTTTACCCCGGCTGCCGCCAGGACAATGGCATCCAGGTCCTGCCTTTCCAACTTGGCCATCCGGGTGTTAAGGTTACCCCTCAAATCCTCAATCTGCAAGTCAGGACGGTGCTTTAACAACTGGGCTCTTCTCCGCAGGCTGCTAGTGCCCACCCGCGCCCCTGGAGGCAGTTCGAGCAAGGACCCGGCAGAGCGGCCAATTAACACATCCCCGGCCTCTTCCCGCTGGCAAATAGCACCGATAATCAACCCTTCAGGAAGTTTGGTCGGCATATCCTTCATACTGTGGACAGCCATGTCTATCTCACCGTTTAACATAGCCACCTCCAGTTCTTTGGTAAATAAACCCTTATCCCCAATTTTGGCCAAAGCCACATCCAGAATCTTATCTCCCTGGGTTTTCATTTCTACTACACGAAATTTATATTCCGGATTGAGTCTGGAGAGATTTTCCAGAACCCAGTGAGTCTGCCACAGGGCCAGGGCGCTGTCCCTAGTGCCTATTACTATTTCTCTGGTCATCTTTGCAGCCTCCAAATATCGATATTTTGTTATTTCATATGGCCATGATGAACCATCATGCCCTCACAATGGGGCCCGGCAGGCTTTGGTTCCGGATGCCTTTTGGAACGCTGTCCTTCCACTTCCAGGCTAAACAGGTTCTGCAGAATCTCAGTGTAGAGGTGGCCATGATTAGTATTTGCATAAGTTTTCAAATTAACAATGGGATTATGCAGCAGTGAATTGACAATAGAATGGGCCATAACCCGGATAATCTTTTCTTCCCTTTCAGAAACCGGTCCCAGTTTAGTTAAGGCTTTCTCCAGTTCCTGCTGTTTAATCTCCTCACCAAATTGTTTTAAGGCAGCAATGGTTGGCACCACAAACTGGCTGTTCAGCCACTGGAAAAACTTCGTAATCTCATCTTCCACTATAGCCTGGGCCTTGATGGCCTCCTTTTTTCTGCTTTCCAGATTGCGGTCCACTACATGCTGAAGATCATCAATATCATAGAGGGTAACCCCGTTTACCTTGGTCACAACAGGATCAATATCCCTGGGTACCGCAATATCGATTAAAAAGATTTTCTTGCCATTCCGCTTGCTCATTACCTGTTCCAGCTCAGCAGGCCGGATAATAGTGTTGCGGGCAGATGTTGCACTAATCACAATATCAGCATCCACCATATGGTCAAAAAGATTATCAAACTTAATAGCTTTTCCACCGAACTGCTGAGCCAATTGCACAGCGTTTTCATAGGAGCGGTTGGCCACCAAAACACTGGTTACTCCATTGGCCACCAGGTGCTTAGCTGTCAGTTCACTCATCTTTCCGGCGCCGATAATCAAAATGGACCGTCCTGTTAAATCATCGAAAATCTGACGGCTGAGTTCCACAGCGGCATAGCTGATGGAAACAGCATTACGGTCAATTTCAGTGTCTGTACGCACTCGTTTTCCAACACTAACCGCCTGTTGGAAAAGGGTGTTCAAAATCCGGTTAGTGGCGCCCAGTTCACAGGCGTTCTGGTAGGCTGTGCGAACCTGGCCTAAGATTTGGGTTTCGCCCAGGATCATGGAATCCAGGCCTGCCGCCACCCTAAAAATGTGGTGAACAGTGTCATACAATGTATGCACATAGATATAGTTATCAATTTCACATAGGTCATCATGTAGACATTCGGCCATAAACTGCTTGATGTTGGCTAACCCTTTTTTAACATCCAGCACAGCAGCATATATTTCGGTACGGTTACAGGTAGACAAAATAATACAACCTTCTACTGCCTCCCGGCTGCGCAACTTTTGTAAGGCATCCGCCAACTCATGCTCTGGAAAAGACAGTTGTTCCCGCACCTCCACAGGTGCGGTCTTATGATTCAAACCCACTGCCACCAAGAACATCTTCTATCCGCTCCTTTACTCTCTCCTGCTCCCCTTTACGCAGCAGTTCCAGGAGGTCAGAATCTACCACACGCTTAAAAATCACCCGGCGTCTTTCTATATCTTTAACGCCGGCAATTACCTTACTCCTCAGTTCACCCAATATTTCCAGCAACTCGGCATATTCGGGGCCATATTGCCTCTCTAATTCTGTTTTAATTTTTTGCGCCAGGGCAGGGCTTTTGCCATCAGTGGAAATAGCAATGGATAAAGCGCCCCGGCGGACAACGGCCGGGACTATAAAATTACACTTAGGCGGGTCGTCTACTACATTGACTAATATATTCCGCTGAAAGCAGTCATCGGCTACCAACCGGTTAATCCTGTCATTGTCGGTTGCACTGATGACCAGGAAAGCGCCGGCGATGTCGTGAGAAGAGTATTCCCGCAAGACAAGTTCTATCTTTCCTAAGCCCTCTGCTTCTAAAAGAGCATAGCTGGCAGCGGGGCTGATAACCCTCACCCTGGCGCCAGATTCCAATAATGACTGGACCTTCCTTTCTGCTACCTTTCCTCCTCCTACAACTATGCAGAGTCTTCCGGTGAGGTTCAGGTAGACCGGGTAGTTCTGGCCCATTCAGATCATCCCTTTGTACAAGAAATAACACAAACTTATTCTATACTATAAATTCGCCATAACACTGTGTTTTCCTGCCATTGAACCGTAATTTTCGGCCTAAACCATTTTTAAGCGGCATAGGAATGCAGGCCAGGAAGCAGGATGTTTACACCAAAGTAGGTAAAGAGCACGGTAAAGAACCCGATTACAGCCATCCAGGCAGCCCGTCTTCCTTTCCAGCCATACGTAAATCTTGCATGTAGATATGCAGAGTAAACCAGCCAGGTAATCAAAGACCACGTCTCTTTAGGGTCCCAACTCCAGTAACGTCCCCAGGCATATTCAGCCCAAATTGCTCCGGTGATAATTACCAAAGAGATAAAGGGAAAGGCAAACGCAATAAACCGGTAGGAAAGCTCATCCAAGATATTGGCGGCCGGCAGTTCCCGGTTAAAAAAGCTCTTGGATTTGTTCTTTTCCATGCTTTCCTTCCAAAGATACATAATAGCCAAACCACAGGAAAAAGCATAGGCCCCATAGGCAAATACGGCTACTATGACATGAAAGGTCAGCCAATTGCTCTGTAATGCCGGGGGAAGGTTACCGGGCTCAGTGGGCAGTTTAAGCATCAGGGTGGAGGCGATCAAGATTAAAGCAAGGGGCAGTACAAAGGCGCCGACCACCTTGAGCTTATAGCGAAATTCTGCATACAGGTAAATTGCAGCAATACCCCAGGCAAAAGAGGTGGAATACTCGTACATGTTGGAAAACGGAGCACGACCGGTTATAATGTAGCGCAAAACCAAGGCCCCGGTATTAGCTATCAGACCCACAATAGTGATACCTGTAGCGGCATCACCAAGGGGTTTATTTTTGGATACAAGATATCCGATATACAGCAAACTGGCTAAAAGATAAGCTGCTATCGCTGAATAGTACCAGATCATTTCGTTCATGGTGCATCTCTCCTTTGACAACAATATTAGTCTTGGACGGTATCTACTATAGCATTGAAGTCATTTTCCAAGCCCAGTTTATTTTTATCCGTTGTTGCCCCAATGTCTGCTATAGCAATGCCATTAGCCTCCCTGACCACAGCCCAGATCTTTCTATGTTGCCAGAGGTAGGAGATCAGCATTCCCAGGACCATTAAACCGCTGCCCGTCCATACGATAGGTACACCGGGGTCTTTACGTACCGACAGCCCGGTATAATTGCCCACCTGGTAGCCGGTAAAGGTAACCGTGGCATCATCAGTTTGGATTGGAACGTTCAATAACTTGTAATTGGTTTCCACTGACTGCCCACCTTTGAGCAGTTCATAAATTACAGCAGGGTTATTCGGCAGGTTTGACCTGGATTGCCCGGGGTTACTGGGGTCGAAATCCGGGATAAACCGGAGGACCCGTACTTCAGTATCTGTTCCTTCAACCGGAAATCCGTTTTCTTCGTAGACAGTGTATTCATTTTCTTGCATAGTTTTTTTGCTGGCCACTTTAGCGGTCACCCGGTTAGCGGGACCGAAACTGGACTGGTAGAATTTTACCCCTTTATAGTTAAGCGGGTCATTAACTTCGATTACTTTCTTGGTCTTTTCCTGACCCTGATCAATTACTGTCAAGTCACTGTAATAGTCCTTAACCGACCCATCAGGACGATAGTCAATCCAGAACCTGTTTACTTTTACCTGAAACTCTTCATCTGGATCGGGCCTGTGGGCAGTGGACCAGGAAACATCCTTGGTAAGGCTGAAGCTTTGACCCTCAAGAGCATTGACAAAGCCTTCGTATCCGGTAAAACCGCCGTAAATAGCCCCAGCCGTAATGATAAGAAAGGAAAGGTGGGTAACAAAAGATCCCAGAACACCGACTCGTCCCTTATCAGCCGCTAAAAAGGTTGTCCCATCGGCTTCTTCTTTAAATACCCGGTAACCCTTCTCCTTCAAGGCAGCTTCCAGAGAGCCAGCCATCCCGGCAAGATTACCTTTCTTGCGTATTGAACTGAACTGTTTTAGCTTCTTAAGATAGTTTTCACTTACTCTTGCTTTGGGATTACCCAACGCTCTACTGATAAACTTCCAGCGGTTTAAACTACAAACCAGAAGGTTCATACATAGGAGCCCTAAAAGCCCACGAAACCAAATTTGCCCATAGATATTGAACTTGGGTAAGTTGGTCTGGGGATCGGGAGGAATCAGAGTACCTACAATCGCAGCTGCGGCAATAATTAAGAATAATATCAAGCCGAGTTTCATGGAACTGAAAAAGTTCCATACCTCGGTTATACCATTGGTACCGGACTCCCTGTCCTCGCCATCAATTATTTCTTTTTCTTCGTCTACAGTATTTAACCTTTCCTTATTCTTCTTGGCCATTTATCCACTCCCTCTCTGATGCAAGATCTGTTTGCTAAACCTTTCGCAGTAAATTTGTTCCATTTTTAGGCTTGGCTTAATCCTTAGATATTATAACATTTTAAACCCAGCCAGAGCAATGGTGATTTGATAGTGCATTACCACTATAAGGAAAACACCGGGCATGCTTA
>JAJZTU010000005.1 GCA_021848765.1 Bacillota bacterium | reverse complement strand
AACAGGCCCTTGCATAAAGGGCTGTTTAGCAATAGATTTTACGAACCTTTTACTATTCATGTCTACTATTAGGGAGTGCAAATGGTCACTAGGTTCCTATAATTCTATCCTTACAATTTGAACGGAATCTCAAGAATTTCACCTGATTTTGTATTAATCTCCAGTACCAAATCCTTCATTTCTGGAACGGGCTCAAATGTCCATTCATGTGACCAGTTGCTTTTCTTTTCTAATGGGGCAAAACCTTGTTTGAGTTCAGCCACGGTATTTCCTTTGTCGTCTTTCACCCTGCCCCAACGAAGTCCAACTTCTGAATTTAAATATATTGTTGCTGCGCTAGGAGCAATATCTATTTCTAAAATCTCGACTGCTTTATTATTTATTACAGCAGATTTATTTACTAGATATTTTTTTGATTGTGGCCCAACTTTTTTGGGGTTAACGGGAAACTTTACGTTCCACTCGAGATTAGTTGTATTATCCCGTAAATACAACTCGAAAGAGGTAACCTTGCTATCAATAATTGGGGCAAATTCTATTACTCCTGATACTATTTTTTGCTCTTTATCGTATTGATATTCTACTTTACATTTTCCATAGACATTCCCCTGGTTGTCTGTCAGTCTAGGTTCAGGTGAAAATTCATCCGGCTCTTTTATATCTATATTAGTTATAGTAAAAGCTATTTTGGTTTGCAATCCATCTCTAAAAATGTCTTCGACATTTAATGTCGTCTTGTCATTCTTAACTGCTACTCTAATTGATTCACCATACTGTGAATTGGCTGCTAAATCCCCTTTATCTTTGAATCGTTCGAGAACTGACAATTTCCCCGCATAAGCTTGAGAAACAATAATAATTGCTATTAAGGCCGTGCTAATAATGATTATTCTTTTTTTCATTTTCCAACCCTCCAAATTATTAATATTAATTAACATTGCAAGACCAATAGTCATAAACGTAGTTGCTATAATACCATGCTTCAGCTAGGCCCATATATATTGCTTTACTAGAATATACATGGCTATCGTAATATTCCCCATCAGGATAGGCAATCCATGATACAGATGTCCCATCTGCTCTACTATTGCTAAATCTTGTTTGCCCTGTAACAGCAATGGTCCAATTCGCCCTGAACCCTAGTTGAATCGTTTGACTCTCGGGCTCCCCATTTACTGTTAATGCAAAGGCACTAGCAGAATTTTCCAGTTAGAACACAAAATCTACTGGAAATTCAGTATACCCTGATAACAGGAAAATTGCTTTTATCTAATGCCTGTGTCGCAATGATGATAAGGCCATTAAGGTTTGCTCTGACCTCTCCTGTAGGACCTCTGGGTCGCTTCTGGTAAAGTCAGTTCCCCTGGCCTGGTGTTAACGATTTAAGTTTTCGTTTGGCAAGCCTCTTCTGTACATCCCGCTCTACTGTTTCTTTGCGGCGTGATTTTTTGGCGGCTGCAAGACTGGCGTTTTGTTCGGCTATCCAGGCCAATGCCGGTGCGAACAGAGAAAGTAACCTCTCACCTTCTAAGGGAGTACTCACCTAACTATATTTATTGTTTCCCGAGTTTTAGTTTGATTTTATTTACTAAATCTTCCTCTGTAGTAGACTTCAAAGTGTCTTTATTTAAAGCTTTGCCGTCTATAAGACTATATTTTCCTTGATCCCCCCCTATAATCCAATTCCTTCCGTTTTTATCCTGGTGAACGAAAAGAAGGAGCCGTTCACCTATATCCACTTTAGCAGTATCATAAACTGTCATGTTATAACCTTCGGCTGAACCTCCCAACTTGCTAAGAATAATTGTTTGACCGGGGTTTATCAACGGATTCTTTAACTCCTTTTCAACTTTTACCTCATAGTCAGTATAAACGTACATATCTCCATTTTTATCTTTTTCTAATTTAGCGGGTAGTTGTTTTTGTATTTTACCTATAATGATATAGTTTGCTTCCGTGGACAGCGTGTCTAAATTCATTTCGGGGAAAAGTGCCGAAGATGTAAGCTCGATAGGTGGTTTTTCAATAAATTTAGACGGAAGATTAGTCAGCATAGCCAAACTAATTCCCAAACAAATTGTGGTTATAATTCCTACTATTTTAATTTTTTTAGTTGATATCATTTTTCACCCTCCCTTTATTTTGTTCCATATAAATATTGAATACCTGCCATATCATCCGTTTCTAATGAGCGCATCCATGTCGCCCCTTGTGGATAATCTCTGCCATCCATTGTTGCGTATTGCACGGGAGTATGCCCTAAACCCAAGGTATGACCGAGTTCGTGAGTTGAGACACTCTGAATGTCCCATTCCGTAGACGTAGGATTGGTTGACCATTTTGCGTCATATCGTTGGTTAATGGTGATTTTTGATTGAATGATAGCTCCCGCACCATTATCCCAATTTTGGGTATATCCTAAGGCGTATGTAGCATCTCCGTAAAGCCAGTCGTATATAACTGTGTTAGAACTTGAATTATGAACTACGTAGCTGAATTTTGCACCACCTCGGTTAGTTATAACCCCCCCATTTAAATCCTAAAGTTGCATAACCTAACGCTGCTGAAGTAATTGTAAAAGAAATTACAAATAGGGCTGTTAACGATAACAAAAATTTCCTCATTTTAACCCTCCTGTTTTTCTTTAGTTTTTGCCTTTAAGCCACATTGATTTATCAATATAATTTTGCTTCCGCTCACCACCTTTTATATTTTTGATGGAATTAATTATAAAAGTTCAATTCTATAAATATAATACTTGGACATTCGTTTTTTAACATCCGTGATTCTCCTGAGTTCCCGATAAAAAAAGCTAGGTAATTACCCTTAGGTAAGCCCAGCTTTTTCCACTAATTATATCAGTTAACTACTTCTAGGTTTATTCCAAATCAATAATGCTTCTAAGCGAGAATTGACTTCTAATTTTGATAATATGTTACTAACATGACAATCAACTGTTTTCAGCTTTATCCCCAGTTTAGCTGCAATTTCTTTATTTTGCATACCTTTTGCTATAAATTCCAGTATGTCTATCTCCCTGGGAGTGAGGTTATTACAGGGATTTTCAGTATCCGATGGGGTAACTTTGTTGGTAAAAACTTGACCGGTAACAAGCTTTTTAAGAATATAACCCATACTTTGCGAAAAATACACTTCCCCATTGTTGACTTTTTTTATCGCTAAGCACATTTCATTCCCGGAACAATCTTTTAAGAGAAACCCCTGAACCCCTTTGTTTAAAGAATCGGCAACATATTCACCTGGGTCTTGGCCGGTAAACATAATTATATTTACCTGTGGATGTACCTCTCTTAACTTTTCTATTAAGTTAATCCCACTGGTATCAGGAAGGTTAATATCTAATAAAACAATATCCGGCTTGTTCTCAGCAACTAATTGCAAGCATTCTTGTCCACTTATTGCCATTCCCACCACCGAAAAACATGGCTCAGAGGAAAGTAAGGAAACTGTACCATGTCCAACTACTGGGTGGTCATCGACCACCAAAACTTTTATCTTATTGTAATAATCGGTATCCATCTAATTACACCTCGCTTCTCCTAATTATTAATGGGAATACTCGCCTTTAGACTAACCCCGTGACACGTTTTAGCTTCGATTACAAAATCCCCACCCAAGCTCTCTATCCGTTCCCTCATGCCAATAATTCCAAAGTGATTACCCGTATGTACCCAGTCGTGAAGCTTATTTATATCAAACCCTCTACCTGAATCCTTAACAGATAGTTCAAGGTTTCCGTTGCTTAGCGAAATATTAACTTCTGTTTGTGATACCCCGGAATGTTTTACAACATTAGCCAGTCCTTCTTTCAGAAAACGAAAAGCACTTAGCTCAATATCTTCCTTAAATCGTTGTTCCCTATTAATGCCCTCAATTTTTAATGAGATAATTAAAAGTTCTTTTTTCATAATATCTTGACACATAAATTCCACAGCCGGAATTAGACCCAGGTCGCTTAATGAAGATGGCCGCAAATCAGTACATATTTCACGAAGTTCATAGTTTAAATCATCAACTAAATCCTGAATTAAAAAAAGACTACCGGAGACTTTTTCATTACCGGGAGACTCTGCCAATAACTGTTTTAGCCTCCTACTCGCCTCCAGACCCAACTGTAGTGGCCCATCGTGAATTTCTCTGGCCACCGCCTTCCGCTCTTCCTCAAAATTCGCAAATAATAACCTGTTTATTATTCCCAGCCCCTGTGTTTTCCGTTGTGTGTTCAGAATTTCTTCTGACATTTCATTTATTCGCTGTGACAATAAATCAATCATATGGGTGTTCTGCAGACGTTGGGCCACCTGATAACATAGCAAAGTTAACCGGGAAATTTCCTCTGGTTTAAATTTCACGTGCGAACACCGGTGCCCCAGAAAAATTCCACCCAAAAAATTATCTAGACGGAAAGGTATATAGACCTCCGCCGGCAAGTCTTCAGAAAGTATGGTAGCTGTATGTGGTTTTGCCGAAAAATAAAAGCTTTCCAGAAGCTCTTGTTGACCTGGATTTTGCAAATACCTTCCTGAGGCTTTTCGCAAATACCCTCCTTGCCCATCCTCCGCAAAAACAAATGCTCTTTCCAGTTCAAGTTCCTCAACTATCCCTTCGAGTACTAAGTCATCTCTAATTAATGCCACTCTTTCATTAAGCTTATCAACTGTTTTCCGGAACTCCCGGTGACTAATAAATGTGACCTTATCCAGCATTCTTTGAATAATGCTTTTACTAAAACTAAAAAGAATTAAGCCGGCTATTATTTGAGTAAATAACATAACATTGTTCTGGTAGTTAACCTCTTTAACAAGTCCGGTCATTAAAAGCAAATAAGCTATCCCACCTGCAGCCAGTAGGCCTGCAAACATATAGGTAATAAGCATTTCTAACAATTGGCGTCCATCCGGCAGGTATTTCTTTACTATCACATAGCTACAGGCCATTGGGAAAGTAATTGTAAATATAGCGGTTATTTTGGTATTTACTATGGCGCTACCATATAGAAGAATTGGCAAGGCCGTGAATAGAATAAACGGTAATAGTCCAATGGCTAATCCGGTAAAAACAATAATGACCTGGTTCCTTTCCGGTTTAATAGCCGGTAGGCTGGTTAATGAACCTAAATAACCTATGGCTATCAAGCTGCTTAAAACAGCTTCAGTTAATACAAGTTTAGTTAGTTCGGAAGTAATGAATATAAGACCTAATGATTTTAATCCCAAAAGAATTGCTACTGACACTGATACTGCCATGAAGCCATTTAGAGCTAACGTGATTGCCCGATTTTTTCTTTCTACCGGAAAAACCGCTACAAAATTCACTAATAAAGGGGGTACAAAAGAAAAACACAGTATCTCTAACTCCCTGCCCCACATTAATTGACGGCCTGAAGCTGATGCCAATGAGGCAGATAACCCTATGAAGAGATTTAACCAAAAGAGCGCACGGGCTTGAACCAGGAAAGGACGTTTAAACCAGGTTACCAGACCTACTATCCAAAAGGACATGCCGAGAAAGGCCAATGGTACCTCACTAAATAATGTTGATAAGAGTGAAACCTGGGATACCTGTATAGTTCTTGCCGGTTGTCCAGGACTCTTTACCAGCAAAACCGAGGCCCCTTCAACGTCCCGCCAGCTTTGGACTGATGGGTGTATCCCAGGTTCTTTATTATCAATACTGATAATTATATCCCCAACTCTTACTCCCAAACGGTAACCTTCAGCGTACGAATCAGCTTGTGTTACAATCCACGATTGCCCATTTTTTTCCATAGTGAGTCCAAGAAAGGGTTGAGTAAACAAAGCAATGAAATAGATAATCCAAATTATTATAAAAATAATATTAGCAAGGTGATAGATTTGCCGCTTAAGTATTTTCTCGAACAAGATTTATCAACTTTCCTTTCTGTTTATCCGGCACTGGGATTTGTTCGAGTAGTTCCATCGCTTTTTGTCTGAACATCTCCTGAACCACTAAACAGTAATGAGCTGCTCCCTCCCCGAGGACTATGTTACGTAATTTCTCTTTTTCCCTTAAGCCAAACTTTTGGATATCTCTACCGGCTAATTTCAGTAATTGCTCTAGTTCGCCAGCCTTTACACCCTGTAGAGTCTCCATAAGGTAAATCAAAGGCAGGGTCTTTTTCCTTTTCGCAATGTCGCTTTTGAGCTCAGGATTCAAGATATCGCATAGATCATTTTCAATTTGGGCTATAATACCAAGAATATTCCCGAATTCACCCAGTTTTTCTACTAATTCTGTCGATGCGTCCCCCGAAATTGCACCAATCTTACATGCACACCCAGTCAAACTTCCGGATTTTTTCACAGCTATATCGAGGTAATCGGTAAGGTTAACATCAGTTCTGCACTCCAAAAGGTGCTCCTGATATTGGCCGTCACAGGCTCTTAGACCGGTTTGGTTGAAGACTTGGCTAATCTCCTTAAAATACTTGACATCCTGCATATCTGATATTGTTTTAAAGCTGAGTAGCAAAAGACAAATGGCCAGATTAATTGCTTGTGGGTTAGAAAGCTTACCCCATGCACTGTGACGGTTATCCTGATCCTGAATATCATCGAAGATATCTGCGGCAAGAGCATAAAGTTCCATAGCTACTGCTCCCTTTAGGGCTATTTCAGGTTCTCCGGTAACCGCCTCACAACTTGCAAAAGTTAAATTAGCCCACTTAAACCGCCCCCCTCGGGCGGGACCGGTTTTCTGCCGGTCCCAGAGGGAGGTCACTAACTTTAGCATATCAGCGCTAAGTTCGGATTCGGAGAGGTTCGACATAATATTAGCGGCAACAAGTTCATCTGTATTTTTCATGATACCCCCATTGTCTTCTTATGCCCATAGCCCGGTAGGAACAACACTGGTAACTAAGCCTGCGCTGATCAGTGAATGCAGGGAAAATACTTTCTTAAGTGCATCCAGTTCAACGTTACTTAGCTTTGGAGCAGACAGTTTGCCATTCTCCACTAGTTGTTGACGTGCTTTGGGGTCTTGGCTTAACTCAAAAATCAATTTTGCCAAAGCTTCATTCTGCATAACTCCACCTCCTGTTTCTTGCATGCTTTGTATATTCGAGGTTAATTTTACATTTCCTGCTTATTGTTACTAATTAATACAATACAGTATTAAATCACTACATTTACTCGGCTTTTTCGCCGGATCGCATAAAAAAAGACAGCTCTGCAATTTTAGCAGGCTGTCCTTCGTACTTCTCTAAATTCCGCAAGTAATCAAATAGGTTTTATAAATTTAAGCATTGGTAAACAGTTCTGTACTCAGGTAGCGCTCTCCGGTATCCGGTGCAACCACAATAACCTTCTTACCTGCCCCCAGGCGTTTAGCCACCTGCAAGGCGGCAAATACAGCAGCCCCGGAGGAGATACCCACCAGAATACCCTCTTGACGGGCCAGTTTCCGGGCGGTCTCCATAGCATCTTCGTTGCTGACTGTGATGATCTCGTCAACAATCTTGAGATTCAAAACATCAGGCACAAATCCTGCGCCGATCCCCTGAATCTTGTGGGGGCCGGGCTGGCCGCCGGAAAGCACAGGGGAAGCAGCCGGCTCAACAGCTACAATTTTGATGTCAGGGAAGTTCTGCTTGAGGATTTCGCCAACCCCGGTAACAGTCCCACCTGTCCCCACACCGCTAACAAAGGCGTCTAACTGGCCCTGGGCCTGTTCCAAAACTTCACGGGCGGTGAGTTCCCGGTGAATCTGGGGGTTAGCCGGGTTTTTGAACTGCTGGGGGATAAAGTAACCGGGATTCTCTTGGACAATCTCTTCAGCCTTCCGGATAGCCCCTTTCATTCCTTCAGGTCCGGGAGTAAGCACCAATTCCGCACCGTACGCCTTTAAGAGATTCCGCCGCTCTATACTCATTGTTTCAGGCATTACGAGGATTAGCTTGTACCCTCTGGCCGCTGCAATCATGGCCAGGCCGATTCCGGTGTTGCCGCTGGTGGGCTCGACAATAGTTGCCCCAGGCTGCAGCGCTCCGGACTTCTCAGCAGCATCGATCATGCTCAGGGCAATCCGGTCCTTAACACTGCTGGCAGGGTTAAAGGATTCCAATTTGACATATACTGTGGCATCATCTTTCCCCGCAATTTTGTTGAGCTTTACCACAGGTGTCTGCCCAACCAGTTCCGAAATGTTATTAGCTATTCTCATGACAGCGCCTCCCATTTCCTAGTATTGTAGTCGGTTTAGTTAACTAACTATATGTTACCAAATTTAATTTAGTTTTGTCAACTAATTCATAAAAAATTCAAATCTGCGCTTTTCGAATTGTGCCCGAGGCTTTTGGGCCGCACTCTTTTTATCGACCGTCGGATGTCGGGACTAACTTTGGCCGGACTCTTTTTATCTCCGGTCGGATACCTGCCCCGGTTCGGCGCTCTTAGCTACATGCCTAGTAGCTCTATGGCCCGGTGTGCTAATAGGAGCACCCAAACCCCGCCGATGGTGCGTCCGTGCACCCGGCGGGGCGGCCGCCGTCGTGGCGGCCGGGGTGCTCCTATTGCACACCGGGCCGAGAGCTACTACGGCACTCCGCCATGAGCACCTTAACCGGGGCAGGTATCCTCCCTGGGTTAAAACGCAAAGAAAAAGTCTGACAGTACAGCGCTACTCCATTCCGAAACAGTCCCCTGAAACAGCTTTGCTCGAAACCGTCCCCCGGTCGCTGTGGTACCAGCGCGTATAGTGTCGGTCCTAACCCGGGTATAGAGTTTTCGGGGCGTTAACTTAGCTGACCTCTCTGTAGCTAGCACACCGGGAGTTTGCATAGCAGACTCTGGAATTGCGGAGCCGGAGTGGAGGGACCCCACCCCCTCCTGACCCCAAAGCAGAAATTAGTTAGTTTCAGGGTAGCTGCCAGGTACGGAGTGTGGAGCTCCGAACCGGCAGTCAGTCCCGACCGGAAAGAAAAGAGTCCGGACTAAATAACGAAGCAAGGTCCGGACTAAATTAACTCGACTATTTTACCCGGCAACAACGCCGGCGCATCTCGGGCAAAGGTTAGGATGCTCAGGCTGCTTGCCCAGTTCCTCACTGTAAACCCAGCAGCGCTCACATTTTTCTCCCGGAGCCTGGGCGACAGCAATTTTCAGTCCGGGGAAATTCTCCCCCGCAGCGGCGCCTTCCGGAGCAGTATCCCCGGTGCCGTGGACTGCTGCTTTAGAGATAATGAAAATGGCAGCCAGTTCAGGCTCAAGTTCCTTGAGGAACCCGGCCAGTTCCCGGTCGGGATAGATGTCGACAACAGCATTAAGGGAGTGGCCAATGACCTTGTCCTTGCGGGCCACTTCTAAAACTTTGGACACATCTTCCCTAATCTTGAGAATCCGGTCCCAACGGGCCTCCAGTTCATTATCCAGGTACGCTTCCACTACCAGGGGCATATCGGCAAGCTGGACGCTGGAGGGCTTATCCTTGGATTCGGGCAGGTACCTCCAGATTTCTTCGGCTGTGAAGGACAGCACAGGCGCCAGGAGACGTACCAGGGCCTGGATGATTTGATACATCACGGTCTGGGCCGCCCTGCGCTCCCTGGAACCGGCGGCAGAAGTGTAAACCCGGTCCTTAATGATATCCAGGTAGAAAGCGCTCATATCCACAGTGCAGAAGTTATGGACGGCATGATAGACCACATGGAATTCATAATTCCGGTAGGCGGTTAACACCCGGTCAATCAGCTTATGCAGCTTCAGGAGGGCCCAGCGGTCCAATTCATTAAGTTCCTCATAAGCCACCTGGTCGCAGTCCGGATCAAAGTCATAGAAGTTCCCCAGGAGGTACCGGCAGGTATTGCGGATTTTCCGGTAGGCTTCGGTAATTTGTTTTAAGATACTGGGAGAAACCGCCACGTCGGACTTGTAATCCGCAGATGATACCCATAAGCGCAGGATATCCGCTCCCATTTCTTTAATAACTTCCAAAGGGTCCACCCCGTTACCCAGGGATTTGGACATCTTGCGGCCCTGTTCATCCACCAGGAAGCCGTGGGTCAGCACAGCCTTGTATGGGGCCACACCCTTGGTGGCTACAGCGGTGCACAGGGAAGAGTTAAACCAACCCCGGTGCTGGTCACTGCCCTCCAGGTACAGGTCGGCAGGCCACTTCTGGTCAGGCCAGAACTCCGGCTGTTCCAGTACGGCAGCATGGCTGGAACCGGAATCAAACCAAACATCCATGATATCAGTTTCCTTGCGGAACTTTTCAGCTCCGCATTCCGGGCAGGTAAGGCCGGCAGGCGCCAGCTCATCAGCCTCTCTGGCAAACCAGACATCAGACCCGTGCTCCTTGAACAGGCCGCTGATATGCTTAATGGTCTGATCAGTGATGATTTCCTTGTTACAATCCCCACAGTAGAAAATGGGGATGGGCACACCCCAGGTGCGCTGCCGGGAAATACACCAGTCCCCCCGGTCGGCAATCATGTTATAAATCCGGTCCCTTCCCCAGGTGGGAATCCACTGGACCCGGTCTATAGCCTCCAGAGCCTCTTTCCGGAAGCCGTCAATGGAGGCAAACCACTGCTCGGTAGCCCGGAAGAGAATAGGGTGCTTGCAGCGCCAGCAGTGGGGATACTGGTGCTTAATAAAGCCCAGGTTTAACAGGGCTCCGCTGCGTTCCAATTCCTCCACTACTGCTTTGTTAGCCTGGTCTGTAGTCTGACCGGCTACGAATCCACCTTCCTGGGTGAACTTGCCCTGGTTATTCACAGGTGAAATCACGGGCAGCCCGTATTTTTGTCCGACTTCAAAGTCCTCCACACCATGGCCGGGAGCAGTATGAACACAGCCCGTACCAGCCTCCAGGGTGACATGTTCACCGAGGATCAGCACAGAATCCCGGCCCATGAAGGGGTGCAGGCAGAGCACGTGCTCCAGTTCACTGCCCCGGAAGGTTTTTTCAATTCCCCCATTTTCCAAGCCAACTGCGGACAGGAAGCTTTCCAGCAGTTCCTTGGCCACCAGGAGCTTGCCTTTAGAGGTCTTTACCAGTACGTATTCATAATCGGGATGCAGGGAAATCGCCACATTGGCCGGCAGGGTCCAGGGAGTGGTGGTCCAGATAACCACAAAGGTATCTTCAACCGGCAGCACACCCTTGCCATCCCGTACCGCAAATTTTACAAAGATAGACGGGGATTTTTTGTCACCGTATTCCACCTCAGCCTCAGCCAGGGCGGTTTCACAGTCGGCACACCAGTAAACAGGTTTCAGGCCCTTGTAAATATAACCTCGCTTGGCCATTTCCCCAAAGACCTCAATTTGCTTGGCCTCAAAGTGGGGCTGCAGGGTCAGGTAAGGATTTTCCCAGTCACCGCGGACACCCAGGCGCTTAAACTGCTCCCTCTGGATATTGACATATTTCTTAGCGTATTCGGCACACTTGCCCCGGAACTCTACCGGCCCTACGGCATGGCGGTTTAGCCCCAGGTCTTTAATAGCCCGCTGTTCAATAGGCAAGCCGTGGGTGTCCCAACCCGGCACATAAGGGGCATCAAAACCGTCCATTGCCCTGAACTTGACGATAATATCCTTGAGGACCTTATTCAGGGTGTGCCCCAGGTGAATATCCCCGTTAGCATACGGGGGGCCGTCATGGAGAATAAATTTAGGCCGTCCGGCATTTTTCTCCTGGACCTTGTGATAAAGGTCAATTTCCTCCCAATACTTCATGGTTTCCGGCTCCCGCTGGGGTAAGCCGGCCCGCATCGGGAACTCAGTCTGGGGTAAATTAAGGGTTTTACTGTAATCCATGCTAACTTCCTCCTGTGATTGAACTAAACCAAGCTTTGATTGGTGAAAAAATAATCTCCCGTCCCCAGAAGGGACGAGAGATGTTTTCCCGCGGTACCACCCTTGTTGTTACACCACCTGAAGGTGGACATAACCACTTGAGATGCAGGTAACGGCTGCTCCGGGACTGTCTACAGGCAGAATAGTGTATCGTGTGTTACAACTCACACAGGCTCTGCTCATTCAACAATCCGACTCCCGGGTGATTCATCTACAGTTACTCCGGCACCCGGCTTCCACCACCCCCGGGTTCGCTGTCCCTTTTCTTTGTAGACCGTCCCGCTCAACGTCTTAATATAACCATATTAATACCAGGCACTCTGCTCAATTTTTAACCATATTAACAGTTTAGCGCTCTTCTTAACTTTTTAACCATATTGAGAGATATTATACACTATGGCCCCGGATAGAGTCAACTTACATACGACTTATATACGGCTTAAATGTACCCTCACCTGCGACGATTCCGTACAGACTCAAGTTTTCAATACCTTTAACGCCTGTTGTCCGGTGACCCCCAAGACCTTAATGATTTTACTGCGTCCTGTGTGCCCGGCAACCAGTTCTACCTGGGACTTGGCTACCCCGAACAGCTTAGCAAAAAACTCAATACAGGCCTGGTTAGCTTCCCCATCTACAGGGGGAGCGGTGAGCCTGACTTTTAGCGCATCCTCGTATTCCCCTGCCAGTTGGTTTTTGGCCGCCCGGGGCTGAACCCTTATCTTAAAAGTTACCCCATCCGGGGTTTCTTTAATATCCAACATTACTAATCACCCTGCACGTTGGGAATATACCTGGGCTCCCTTAAGAAAACTTTGGTCTGATCCGTACCATCCTCTTGGCCGGCTGCTGCCTGTTCGACAGCAAGTTTCTGCAAAGCTGCCTTTTCGCCGGCAAGCTCCGGAATGTTTCCCTGTTCCTTGGCTATCCACTGTTCCAGGGCCGTTCCCTGTTCGGAAACGGTCTCCACCGTCAGGAAATTCTGATTCAATAATTCAATCTGAGCCTGCAGCAAAGAGCGCAGGCTTACCTTGAACATGTGGGCCTGTTTTTGAATTTCCCCATATTCCTGGACAATAGCCTTGGCCCTTTCCTGAGCGTCCTTGATGACGGTTTCCGCTTTCGCCTCAGCTTCCTTCAGGAGCAGTTCCACTTCCCTCCGGGCGTTAGCCAGCAGGGCCATGGACTCCTTTTCCGCTGCGGACCGTACATCCTCCGCTGTCTTTTGGGCCACTACCAAAGTGCTCTTGAGGGTTTCCTCCAGGTGCCGGTAGTGGGTGATGTTATCTTCTTTCTGAGCAAGCTGCTCCCTGAGACTTAAGTTTTCACGATACAAGTCCTCGTAATCAGTAATGACCAGTTCCAAAAAACCGTCTACTTCTTCCTCGACATAGCCGCGGAAGGCCTTCCGAAATTCCCGGTTTCTTAAATCAAGTGGCGCCATTACCATGTAAATCCCTCCGCTCGTACTTTTTGGGCAGTTTAGAAATGCCGCTTATAAATACCTGTGCAGGACCAAACTTATTCTACCCTTCTTGGTGTTTCCACCTACCAGGGTAACCTCAACCCGCCCCCGGCCCCGAAGGGAAAGGGTATCCCCCTCCCGCACAGGATGGGCCGGGTCACTTACCGGCTGCCAGTTGAGCTTTAGCTTCTCAGCGGCGATTTCCCGCGCTATCTGGGAGCGGGAAATGCCAAAACCGGCTGCGGCAATGGCATCTAAGCGTAAAGAGGCCACGGTGGCCTTAATTTCCCTGGTCTTGCCTTCCGGCAGGGCCAGTTCTTTTCTGGGGATAATCCGGGCCTTTACGGGGACACGGTGAATTTTGGCCAGATTCATGGCCAGGTATCCGGCCACTTCCCGGTCGGCCAGGATTTGGGCCCCGTCCTCCAGGACAATGATATCCCCGATTTTTTCCCGTTTTAATCCCAAGCCCAGGATAGAGCCCAGGTAGTCCCGGTGAGTTACCTTCTGAAAGCGGAAATTACCTTCGATAGCCAGACAGTCAATCTGGTCATCGACATCCTCGACTGCCAAAAAATCCGGAAATACTACCAAGCGCTGGCGCTCGGCCTGGGGATAGCCCCCCGACATCAGGTATTCCACCTCAGGCACTTGGGCAGCCAAAGTCTCTGCCAACTGCTGCCGGTGAGGATCCAAAAAGTCGCTGACCTGGGCCTGAAAGGTCCTCCCACATAAAACCACCTTGTCTAAAATTTTAGCCAGGAACAATTTATCCTCCTGGCTTTTACCCAAACTTAAAACTTTTTCCCGGTCTTTGTCCAGCATGTTCATCCCGGCCCTAAAACCCTAAACCGGGTGCTGCCAATCCACCCACAAAACCTAAGACCAGATCCTTCAGCAGGCCTAGGATTATGAAAGCGATAATGGGAGAAACATCAATCATTCCGATAGGAGGAATGACCCGGGAAAGAGGCTCCAGAATGGGGTCAGTAACCCTATACACAAACTTAATTAAGGGATGGTAGGGGTCATGCCCTATCCAGGACAGGAGAATCCGGGCGATAAGTATCCACCGGTAGGCTTCAAAGGTCACATCCACAAGTCTGTACAAAAAGAGAGACAAACACTTTCACCCCAATCCGCAGTTTCCAGATTCCCTCTTTTGGTTCAGGAGTTCTACCTCATGTCGGTAATGCTCCATCCCCTTTGATTTGGCTGCTTTTGGCCTGAGCTCATTTCCTGGGCCCGCCTGGCAGCAGCCATAACCCCGTTGATTAAAGCAGCCCTAAGACCGCCCTCTTCCAAGGCATGCAGCCCGGCAATAGTAGTACCCCCGGGAGTGGTTACCATGTCCTTTAGTTTCCCCGGGTGCTCACCGGTCTCCAGGACCATTTTGGCTGCACCCAGGACTGTCTGGGCAGCCAGAGTAGTGGCAATATCCCTGGGCAAACCAACTCTGACCCCGGCATCACTCAAAGCCTCCAGCATGATGTACACATAGGCAGGGCCACTCCCGCTTAAACCGGTCACACTGTCCAGGAGATTTTCCTTAACTGTGACAGCCTTGCCTACAGCTCCAAAGATAGCGGTCGCCAGGCCCTCATGCTCCTGAGTGGCATGCCCCCCCAGGGCGATAGCCGCAGCTCCTTCCCCCACCAGGCTGGGCGTATTGGGCATAACGCGCACCACCGGAACAGGTGAAGCCAGAAACGTTTCCAGAAACGTAATGGTAATACCGGCAGCAATGGAAATAAAGAGCTGGTCAGGTTTGGCCACAGTGCGAATCTCTTCCAAAACCTCTGCCATGACCTGAGGCTTTACTGCCAGGAGCACAATATCTACTTTACCAACCAGTTCCTTGTTTGCACTGCAGGTGTTAATACCCAGTTTACTCGCCAGCCGTTCCAGTTGTTCCTTGTGGATATCGCTGGCAAAGAGGTTTTCCGGATTCACCAATTTAGCCTTGACCAGGCCGCTGAGCAGTGCCCCGGCCATGGCCCCGGCCCCGATAAAGCCAATACTTTTACCGTTAAGCACCATCTATGATCCACCCTAACGTACCCAGGTAAAGAGTCCCTTATCCTTGGACTCATCCTGGGGAATTACTGAGGAGATATCTACATTGCTGGGCACAAACAGGTAAATCCCGGCCCCAACCTTCTGCAGGCTGCCGTTCAGGGCATAGATGCACCCACTGACAAAATCAACTACCCGCCTGGACAGTTCCTTGTCAGCAGTTTCCAGGTTAACCACCACAGCCCTCCGGTTTTTCAGATGGTCGGCGATAACCTGCACATCTTCATAGCACCGGGGTTCCATCACCATAACCTTGACCTGCTTCTGTTGATGGATGCTCACTACAGGGGCCTTTTTCCGGCGTGAATTCTCTTCTGCCGGTTCTTCCTCTTCGTGGGCCAGTTCCTCTGTCATTTCTTCCTCTTCATCAGCCAGACCCATAAAGCCCAAAAACTTGTCCATTACCTTTGCCATTTTTAATTCCCTCCTTCTAACTTGAGTAGCATATATATTTTAACCCCGTTTACCAAAAATCTCTGACCCAACCCTCACCAGGGTAGCTCCTTCTTCAACAGCCACCTGGTAATCATTGGACATGCCCATAGACAGAAAGTCCATGGATACCCCGGGAATGTTCAGGGCAGAAATCTCTTCAGCCAGTTGGCGCAGGCCCCGGAACACCGGTCTGGTGGCCTCAGCCTCGGCCTCAAACGGCGCCATGGTCATCAGCCCGCAAATCTTGATTCCAGGCAGTCCGGCTGCTTGCTGAATAAACTCCACCGCCTCCCGGGGAGCCAGGCCGTGTTTGGACTCCTCCCCGGAAATATTAACCTGGACCAGAACCCGGCACTGCAGGCCGTGCTGCCTGGCCCTGCGGTCGATTTCCTCAGCCAGTGGCCAGCGGTCTAAAGAGTGAATAAGGAAAACCTTATCAATTATATATTTTACCTTGTTAGTCTGCAGTGACCCGATTAAATGCCAGCGGACCGGCCCTTTAATGAGGGGCAGCTTGTCCATAATCTCCTGGACCCGGTTTTCTCCCAGGTCCAGAACACCTGCTTCTACCACCCGCTGAATTCTATCTACAGGTATAGTTTTGGTCACTGCCACCAGGGTAACCTCTTCCGGGGATCTGGAAACCCGCCTGGCCGCATCTGCAATTTGCGTGCGGACCAGCGACAAATTAGCTTCTTCAAGAGTCATACCGGCTGCCACCTACCTAACATAAACTGGTTGACCTTCCTGCACAAGCGCCGGGTTGGTTACCACCAAAGCATTGGGGACTAAGCGGGTTGAGCCTGGTTTTCCTGCCGGCTCCACGGCCACTTGATCCTTAACTTCACCTTTGACCTTCACCGGCTCCCAGGAAGCCGTCTCCTTGTAAACTATGTAGATGCCGGTCTGTCCATCCTTATTCACCAGGGCGCCTTTAGGGATAATATACCCCTGAAAGTGGCTGCTAATCAAATCTAGTTTAGTCACCCTGTTATGCACAAATTCCGGCCGGTAGCTGCTGGTAGTCATCAACAGGTACTGGGTACTTCCTCCTTTGGTCCCCGGCAGTATCCGGAAGGAAATAGAATCTTCGCCGGACTGCAGGCGGCCGTGGGCAATTTTGCCATCCTTAACAAATCCGGGGGGAACAACGGCCTTGGATAAGTCACTCAGGAAATAAGTAGCTTTCAGGTTGTTAAATATCTTAAATACCGGTTGCCCGGATTGCACCTGTAATACCGTTTTCCCGTCCTGCCGGGCATCCGGCGGGCCAGCTGCCGCAGGAGTTGTGGAAGTTGCGGCGGAAATTATTTTTGCCGCACCCAGCTTCTCCAGGTTCTCAGGGGTCACCAAACCCTCTAAACCGTCAACATGGTAGCACACTATTCCCGTAGCCGGGGCATAGAGGGGAATATCCTTTTGCCCGTCAGCGGCTTCGATGGTGTCCACAGTAACATAGGCTACCAGGGCCCCTTTTCTGACCCGTTCCCCTTCGGGAATTACCGGCTTGAGCTTTCCTCCCTGAAGAGTGCTCACCACCCGTTCTTCCCGTACCAGCACAGCGTCCACAGGAGTAATATCCTCCAGTACGCCTTGCTTTGCCGGCTCCCAATCCACCAATTTGGAAACCAGGGAGGTCTTAATAGTGTTATAACCCCACCAGAGTACACTGGCTAAAATTAGCAAGCCAACCATGCCCAGGCCCATAGTCCACCCGTAGGTGGTATATTGCTTGTCCTTACGCCGTCTTGTCTGCTGCCGCTTGGTTACGTTTACTTTGCCGACTGTGGCCATGGAATGGACATCCTTTCCAAACTCTTTAACGTAGAGCTATTCGACAGCAGTACTGAAGAATCCTGCTAGAATGCGGAAATTACTGCCCTGGAAATAGAATTTCCAACCGGTAAAACGCCGCTACTACAAGGGCATGGCAGATTTCACCCTGCCTGATTAGCTCAGGAATTTGGGTCAGGGGTACCCGCACTACTTCAATATCCTCCGTTTCCTCCTGCTCCAGTTCCCCTGCCTTTTCCACCCCCTTGGCCAGATAAGCAAAACAACGGTTACTTAAAATAGCCGGTTGTGGGTAACCACTGCCCAGAAGCTTCCATTCCCCAGCCCGGTAACCCGTTTCCTCCAGCAGTTCCCGCCGGGCTGCCTCCAGCGGGGTTTTTCCCGGTTCTACCAGACCCCCGGGCAGTTCCAGGGTAACCTCCCGAATCCCGTGACGGTATTGGCGTACCATGAGCACCTCTTGTGCAGGTGTCAGGGCAATCACATTCACCCAATCCGGTGAATCAAGGACATAGAAATCATGCTCTCTGCCGGTCCGGGGTGACCTGGCCCTATCCGTCCGTACGGAGAACACTTTATAATTACCGCTGGCTTTAGAACTGAGTACATCCCATTTTTTAGGCATGATGGCCCTCCTCATTTACCGATGCCCCTTCAGGAGGCATAACAAAGCGTCCGACTGCCCAGGTAACTAACACTGATGCTACAAACCTAAAAGTGAGCACTACCCATCCCTTGGCCCCAATGGCCACAAAGAGCAGGGTATCCTCGATGACCGAGTGATTAATGACGAGAAACAGGCTGACCAAATACAAATCCCGCTTGCTCAAGGTCCCTTCTTTCGCTGCCTGGATAATAAAACCCGCCCCGTAGGCCAGTCCGAAGACCAGCCCTACCAGCAGGGGAAACACCGCCGCCGGCGGCAGGGCAAAGGGCTTTACCGTCCAATGCAGCCAACCGGTTATTTTATCCAGGACGTTGGTGTCTTTCATGACCTCCATAAAAAGCATCAGCGGAATGACAATGACAGCCATTTGGCCTACCAGCTTCGTTAACCCCCAGGCCGTCTGCTGCCAAAATTCCCAAGCAGCAAGTGTGGGCATTGTACCTGTTATAACCACCTCTGCCACCCCCAGTTCAGCAGCATCCCAGCCAAAAAGCCGCCGAAAATCCGCACCATTACCAGGGATGTTACCTTGATGCCGGTCTTTTTGCTGACCACTGTCTCCACAAAAAGGTTGTGGGAAATTAACAAAACCAGGGCAAGCACGGTAGTTTCCCTGGTGTTCAAGGTTAACGCCCCCATAGCCCCGATAGCCGCATACAGGTTAAGCACTTTCCCGATAACTAATGCTGTTGCCGCTTCCCCCGGCAGACCCAGCAATCCCATCACCGGCTGAGCCATCCGGGCCATCCAGTCCATGACCGGAGTCTGTCCCAGGACGGTTACAGCTAAGTATACCGGCGCCATCACTTTGGTCAGGACCCAAGTGGTGGTAAGCCCCTTGGTTAATCCTCTGTTTAATGTAGAAAGCTGAAACATGTCCCCTCCCCTGCCTTATTCACATGTGCCCCTGTATTAAGTGTTATCCGATGTAGGTGTCCGGGGCCTACAAAAAGTATATGCCCCTCTCCCTATAGTTAGCAAGGTGCAAAATGAAAATACCCAACCAACTCTCACCTGCTTTCCATAAATAGTAGTGGCTTATTGCCTTCCTCTACAAAAGTAAAACACCCCCTTATACAAAAATAAAACACCCCTTAGAAAAGGGGCGTCGGCGATTTAATGTCACTGTGCAGCTGCCTGAGACTGCTGCCCTGCCCATACGGTAATGGGCCGGCTTTGGAGGATCACCAGGTTCTCAGGGAAGGGCAAGTCTTTATCCAGGGCCCACTCGATATCCTGGGGAGAGCCGTAATGCTGTTCTATGGAGAGCGCGATTGCGGCTAACTGCTGCAGTTCCTGGTTAGTCAGGCAGGAAATATTTTGCCTGGCCTCTTCAACTGCCCGCTCTATGGTGTGCCCGGTTTGAGTATCCCGGACAAACTCGGTAAGTTTGGGGGAAATCCATTCCTCAACCACTTCAAAAGTGCCTCGTTTAACACCGAAATGGTCAGGAGTGACATAACCGCTTACTACACCTTCTCCCAAACCCCAGGCTCCTTCCAGCACAATCTTAGAGCGGTCGCCACTGACAGGGTCCAAAGTGAACATGACTCCTGCAGCTTTGGCGTTAACCATCTTCTGCACAGCTACTGCCATGTAGGCTTCGTTGTGCTGGATGGAGCGGATGTTACGATAGTGCATGGCCGGGCCGGAGAAGAGGCTGGCCCAGCATTTCAGGGTGTTATCCAGGACATCCTCCCAGCCGGAGACATTAAGGTAGGTCTCATGCTGGCCGGCGAAGCTGGTTTCTACGGAATCTTCCATGGTAGTACTGGAACGCACTGCTACCAAAACATTCTCGCAGCCGCACTTTGCGCAGAGCTGCTCATAAGCGCTGCGGATAGCATCTGTGATTTCAACCGGCACGACCGTCTCCTTGATGATGGAGTAGACAATCCCGGTTGCCTGAGCAAAGGACAGCGCTGCTTTCAGGTCCATCCCCGCCAGGGCCTGGGCAATTTTCTGCGCGATTCCGGTTTTCTCTAGAAAAGCCTTATAGGTATTAACAGTAATGGCAAAGCCCGGTGGGACATTCTTTCCCGCCCTGGTCATTTCACCCAGGCTCGCACACTTTCCCCCGACCAGGGACACGTCATTGGCGCTACATTCATTTAACCAAAGTATTTGTGCTTTCTGCTTCATAAGGGTTACCTCCTTTTCCCCGCACTCACTATGGTCACTAGCCCCTGCTAACTTACCACGCATGACCGGTTAAAGTTTAGTAGGCTGCTCTACCCTGATGACGCGCTTGGCTTTCATTTCGAATCTGGGCAGGGTTCCGGCAGGTACATGGCCGATGTCGACCCGGATTTGCAGGTTAGCTTTCAGGTCTTCTTTTACGGTGCGGATTAACTTAGCAATCTCTTCCTGACTGTGGACATTCTGGTCAATTTCCAGGAGCAGGTTTAATTCGTCCATTTCCTTGTCTTTATAAACCTCTACCTTAAACTCACTGACCTGGTCATAGGCGCGGATGATGTTTTCAATCGCGCTCGGGAAGACATTGACTCCTCTGACGATGAGCATGTCATCTACCCGGCCCAGGATACCGCCTTCCATTCTCATGAAACTGCGGCCACAGTCACAGCGGTTACGGTTGACCTTCACCTTGTCACCGGTACGGTACCTGATCACCGGCATTCCCCACCGTCCCAGGTTGGTTACCACCAGTTCCCCTTCCTGACCGTCCGGAACATCCAGACCGGTTTCAGGATCGAGGATTTCAAAGTAGAATTCACTCTCATTGAGATGGACTCCCTGGGGCCCGGCATTGCAGGTAAAGCTCATGGCTCCTGTCTCAGTCATGCCGTGGTGGTCATAACACTTTGCCCCCCACAAGGTCTCAATTTTCTTTTTGGTAGCAGGGATACTGGCACCCGGCTCCCCGGCGTGGATGGTTTTTTGGACACTGGACTTGCTGAGGTCAATCCCCATTTCCAGGGCTGCCTCGGCTAACCGCAGGGCATAGGAGGGGGTGGAGCAGATTACGGTAGGCTTATTCTCCAGGATGAAGTTGATTCTGGTGACAGTGTCCTGGCCGCCACCGGGGAAAGCCAGCGCTCCCAGTTTTCTGGCCCCCTCAAAGGCACTCCAGAAACCTACAAACGGCCCAAAGGAAAAGGGGAAGAAAATCCGGTCAGCCGCAGTAACCCCGGCCCCGCCGTAAACGAAGCACCAGCAGCGGGCCCAGTTATCCCAGCTCTCAGTGGTATCCAGCCACTTCAGGGGCTTGCCGGTGGTTCCTGAGGTTTGATGGAACCGCACATAGTTTTCGATATCATAGGTCAGGTTGGTCCCATAGGGCGGGTTTTCCGCCTGGTCCTGCACATATTCACTCTTTTTGGTCAAGGGCAGCTTCTTGAAATCCCCGATGCCGGCAATGTCCTTGACATTGCTTAACCCGGCAGCCTTCCACTTGTTGGCATAAAAACCGTGACTGTCCCAGACATGGGCCAGGAGCTTTTTCAGCTTGTCAAGCTGCAAATCCAAAAGCGCTTCCCGGCTGCAGGTTTCTACATCTTTGTCATAATAGGTATACTGGTTCTGAAATTCCTTTGCCAGCATGGTCCCACCTCCCTGCAAACTTGTGCTTAGCACCTGCATCCTATTTAAATTGCTTGCCTATCTCATTTCCCCTATCCGCTTATTTGCAGATTACGCAGGGCTTTGCATTGCTGACCGCCTTCCCAGCGGCGGAACATGTTGTGTTCGATATCAAACTGGTCCAGGGCTTTGCCTACTGTTTGATTGATGATATCATCAATAGTCTTGGGCAGGTGATAGAAGGCCGGCATGGGGGGCAGGATAATCCCTCCTATTTCCGCCACAGAAGTCAACAATTTCAGGTGTCCGAGGTGCAAGGGAGTTTCCCTGGCAATTACAACCAACTTCCGCCGTTCTTTCAGACAAACATCGGCAGCCCGTACCAGCAGGTTATCATTATAGGAGTGGGCCAGGGCTGACAGGGTTTTGATCGAACAGGGAGCGATAATCATTCCGCTGATTTTGAAAGAACCGCTGGCAATGCTGGCCCCAATGTCCTTAATGTCATGGACCACATCAGCCAAAGCCTCTACCTGGCGGACTGTATAGTCAGTTTCCAGGTCGATGTTCTTCCTGGCGCTGTCGGTCATCACCAGGTGACTCTCAATCCCGAGCTTCTTCAAAGCTTCAAGGGTCCTGATTCCGTAAATGGAGCCTGTTGCCCCCGAAATTCCCACTACCAGTTTCATCATGTTTCCCTCCTTTGAAGTCAGTTCTGGGATTGCCGGAGTGTGGAGGCCAGAATGGCTTCCGCCCTCACTCTTGCATACCCGGGTACCCGAATCTTCTCGTAACTGTCCGCGGTATCCCCCCGCTGCTTTTTCGTGGCATCAAGGCCCAGCTTGGCTGTCGCCCCCCCTGGCTGTACCGAGGGGTCGATTACGTAGCTGTCCAGCCCGGTCAGAATCAAGGTATCCCGGTCGGCCTGAAATCTGGTGGCTACCGCCCAGGCCACTTCTCTAAAGTCATGGATATCTACATCATCGTCAACCACTGTTACCTGCTTCATTCTCCGGTCCAGGTTCAGGGCCAGGTTGATTATCCTCCGGACCTCGCCCCTGGAAGCCCCCTCCTCCACCGCCACTACAGCGTGGAAGGTACAGGTTCCAGGGACCAGGGCCAGGTCCTTGACCTTGGGGGCCAGGGCTTTGAGCCCGGCATATACTTCCGAACCTGAGCCCAGGGATAGGAGCAGGTCAGGCTCCATAGCCCAGGGCAGGACCACCTGGAGCAAAGGGTTCCGGCGGTGAGTAACCGCTGTCACCTGGATAACAGGACTGTCGTTGATAAAGTAGTGGCCGGTACTTTCTCCGAAAGGTCCCTCTGCTTCCCGGAGACCGGGAAGGATTTGACCTTCCAGCACGATTTCCGCAAATGCAGGCACATTAACTTTGACGCTCTCTCCCGGCACCAGTTTAACCGCTTCTCCCCTCAGGCCGCCTGCCACTACAAACTTATCAGGGTCTCCGGGGGTATGCTTAACAATGGAAGCCAGCATCAGCAGAGGGTCCACACCCAGGGCAATTGCGATATCCAGGGGCCGGCCCAGTTTCTCTGCGCGAGCCAGGTAATGGGCCAGAGGTGGATTGGCCAGGAAAATCCCCAGCCGGTCCTTCCCCTTGATTGCTACCCGGTGAATTCCCATACTCTGTTGGCCGGTCTCCGGGTCACGTGCTATGGCTATCCCGGCGGTTAGATAGGGTCCGGCATCTTTTTCATGGAACACCGGCGCCGGCAGCAGGCGGTGGAGGTCAATGCCGCCTGTGAGGACAACCTCCTTCACAGGGCCTGAATCCAGGATGGTGGGTTCGATAGGCCGGTTCCGGCGGCTGATGAAGGTTTCCAGCAATTCTCCACCGGGAGACCCCAGGGCTTCGGTTACCCGGCGGCGGCTCCCCAGGACATTGCCCACCACCCGGATACCGGAAAATCCCCTGATGTTCTCAAATACTACTACCGGGCCTTCCCCGGTTGCTACCTGCCTCAGCACGGCAGAAAGCTCAAACTTCCGGTCCACTTCCTCCTGAACAGTCAGCACATCCCCCATGCCGCGCAGGTGTTCTAAAAACCCCCTCAGGTCCTCAAACACCATACCTTCTCACCTCACCATCTCTTTATCCGGATTCTTTATCTCCGTTGGGATTCATTTATCTCCGTTGGGATTCATTTATCTCCGTCCGGGGCTACAGGTACTTGGCGGGTATCCGCTCAACAAACTCCAGGACCTTCATGGAGTAGGGCTTGCCGTACTCCTGACCCCGCCCGAACCGGATCAGCAGGCCTTCCGGGTAACGGTCGGCATCGGCGGATACCAGGGCCCGGACATATTTGTAGCTGTACTTGTGGATTCCGGGGGTTAAATCCCGCACCGGGACGGTTATCTCTTCACCCTCAGGCAACTCCTGCAGGCTTTCTACAAAAATATCGTATTTAATCATTGCTGCTCCCCTCCTTACCGGTTTTTATAGCCATAGGCCTCCCAGTTGCCGAGCACCTTCTCCTGGATTTCCCTGGGATAAACAGTCTTAAAGGAAACCAGCCTGGGGGTTTCACTGTTGGAATCCCAATCCAGGGGGAAGAGACAGTCAAAGAGCACTTTAGGTCCTTTGGACCACTTCCGCTCCTCGGCGCTGAGGAAAGGATAGAGGGGAGTGCCTACTCCCTGTTCGTACACAGTGATTCCCTTCACCGGATGGCATCTGGTGGTTACCGCATGGAGTACTTCGGCATAGTTATAGATGTTTACACTGTCATCCACTACCACCACCATGTGGAACCAGGGACCGAGCTTACTGCCAAAGGCCAGGCTGGCAACCTGCTGGGCGATGCCGGTATAGGCGTTTTTCACCCCAACCACCATAACATGGTGGGTAGACTCCGGGACCATATACACTCCGGTGATGGGGATACCCTGGCTGCGCAGGAGTTTCTCCAGTTCCAATCCCAGGGAGAAAGACCGCAGCAGTTGCCCTTCATCAGTGGGGACACCCATGTTGGAAATTGTGGTTATGGGATTATTCCGGTAGGTAATGCACTTGACCCGGTAAACTGTGCGCAGGTCCCTGGGCGAGGTGCGGTAGCCGGTATACTCTCCGAAGGGGCATTCTTCCAGTTTCACATCAGGGAGCACTTCCCCTTCAATGATGATCTCCGCATGGGCCGGGACGTAGAGGTCACAGGTTTCACACTTGACCAGTTCCACCGGCTCTCCCATCAGCTGCCCGGCAAATTCCGTCTCAGGAATAGGAGACGGTGCACAGGAAGCTATCGCTGAGAGGGGATCAGGTCCAATCACTGTGGCAAAGGGCATGGGGAGACCCTTGGGGATATACTTGCCGTAGAGGGTTTTGCCCATATCAGAAAAGGGGAAAACCGGTCCGGTCATAGTTTTGGAATCATAGACCATCTGGCGGTACATACCCCAGTTGACACCTACATCCGGGTCATCGCTGACCACGAAGTGCCAGGTGCAGAGGTAGCGGCCGCCGTCACCGTCATGCACCATGGGGGCCGGGAGTTTGAACAGGTCTACATCCTCTCCCAGCAGGATGTTCTCCTTGCACGGCGCCTGAGATTTATCAATAACCCTGGGCTTAACAGGAGCACTGGAAGTCCTTCTCAGGTACTCCTCAGCAATCTTGGGCACCGGGGTATCGCGGTCCAGGCCCAGCACCATGGCCAGCCTCTGGTAGGTAGCCAGGGGGGCTCCGAAATAGCTGTGGCCGGGATAGTCTTTGATATTTTCCATGAGGGGAGAGGGAGCTTTTTCTTCGCAAACTTTACGGACAATCGCCCCGGCCTCCATATCCCAGTCCACTTCCTGCCTGATTCTAACCAGATCGCCAGCCGCTTCCAGGGCTGCAATATATTCGCGGTTGTCCTTGAAATACTTCATGGCTTACCCTCCTCCAGTATTTTTGATTACCAAGCTTTCCGGCCTACCAACCTTTGTTGATAACCATCTCACAGAAGGCGTCCCATTTACCCTGAGCCTGGAGCATGAATTCCGCCAGTTCCCGGATTACCCCTTTACCCCCCGGGGTTTCGGTGATGTAATGGGCAACTTCTTTGGCCATAGGCTTAGCATCAGCCGGAGCAACCGCAAAACCTACCCGGCGCATAACTCCCACGTCGATAATCTCGTCTCCCACAAAGCACGCTTCTTCCGCAGTTATGTTGAGTTCCTCCAGGAGTTCTTCAAATTTCTTGATCTTCTCCTTGGTCTGGTAGAACCGTTTTACCCCGATATCATTCATCCTGTTCTCAGTTGCTTTGGATTTCCGGGTAATTACTGCAACCTCCACCTTGCAGGCCATCAAGGCATTAATGCCAAAGCCGTCTTCATGGGCAAAGGCCCGGTAGCGGTTGCCCTCCTGGTCATAAAGCACTTCCGGAGGTGTCAACACCCCATGGACATCCAAAATTACCAGTTTAATCTGCTTAGCTTTTTCCACCGCTAAAGCCAGATTTTTCTGCATCCTTCATACACTCCTTCCGCTTGGACTTATCAGTCAATTCCATACTCGCTCCAGCGGGACTGGACCTTTTTAACCGTTTCCTCATCCAGCTTGATTTCCACCGGCTTTTCCTCCCATTCGTAGGGTAGGGTAGCATCCATAATAATCCGGGAGGTAATGAGCTTGTTGCTCTTGGGGTCGAGGGCGGGGTCCAGAGGAGTGGAACGGCCCCGTTTGATGAGTTCTGTGCTCCGCAAGGGGTCATAACGCACACTTAAAGCCCAGAACACCCTACCCATATCGTCAGCTTTAATGTCATCATCTACCACAATTACACCCTTGACACCATAGCTACCGGTGGTGGTGGAGATGATGGCATTCCCCACATGGGCGGCATGGCCGGGATATCTCTGCTGTACGGAAGCGATAGCCCAGAAACGGCCTGCAGACTCAGGAGGCACGTAAACCGACTTAATGCCGGGGATTCGCATGGCTTCCAGATCGCTCCACAGGGTTGCAGTCCGGGTGAAGGCCAGCAGCATGTGGACATCGGTTACCGGGCGGCCTACCGAAGTGGCCCAGAGCACAGGATTGTTGCGGTGGTAAACCCGCTTGACCTCCAGAGCCGGTTTCAAAATCTCTTTGCCGAACTCATCAGAGTAGTAGCCGGTATATTCACCGAAAGGACCCTCAGCCCGGAAGTTATTGGGATCAATTTCCCCTTCCAGGGCAATTTCTGCAGTGGCCGGAATGGGTAATCCGGTATGCTCACTGATTACGATCTCGGTGGGTACTCCCCGGATGGAGCCGGCGATATCGAATTCACTGGCCTTGGCATGCATCAGCGCCCCGGCCATAAACAACAGGGGGTCACAGCCGATGATAGCCACAGCCGGCATTTTCTTGCCCAGTTTCTTATACTTCTTCATGATGCGTTCGCCCCGCTTACCGGGGAGAATCTGCACCCCACAGGTCTTCTCATCGAGAAGCTGCATCCGGTAGGTACCCAGGTTGATTTCACCGGTTTCAGGATCCCGGACAATCAGGAATACAGCAGTCCCAATATAGCGTCCACCGTCCAGGGGGTAGAACTTGGGTACCGGAAAGGAATTAAAGAGGTTAATGTTATCACCTTCAATAACATTTTCCATTACCGGGCCGTTTCCGGTCTCCTGGGCGGGAATCACCTTATCCAGGGTCAGTTTCATCCATTCCCTGGCCAGATCGCACATTGAGTAGTCGGTATTCATCCCCAGGGCAATCGCCATTCTTTTGGCGGTACCAAAGGCCCCGGTGAGGACGGGAGTGTTATAGCCCTTAACGTTTTCAAACAAGAGTGCGGGCCCGTTTTTCTCCTCCACCATTTTGGAGATATGGGAGAGTTCCAGGTTCCAATCCACTTCTGCAGTAATCCGCTTGAGGTCGCCTGCTGCTTCACACTGGCGGATAAATTCCCGAAGGTCCATAAACTTTTACCTCCTCCTTTTTGGGGTTTCCTATCAGAGCTTTGCTGCTCCGTAGTTCCTTTGCTTCTCTGTCGTTAACAATGTCTTCCCGGCCCTGAATTGTGTTACGACCGGTCGGATACCTGTCCCGGTTCGGTGCCGGGACAGGTATCCTCCCTGAGATAAAATTTCATGCGTTGTAGTAAGCTGCACCGGCCGTAAGGGCTAGTCTTGCCTCAGCACCTCCAGGACTCCTTTGGTGCCGTCCAGACGGACCCAGTCACCGGTTTTAACCACTTCGGTAACCTTTTTGCCTCTGGTGATGGTACCGACTACCGACGGGATGTTGTATTCCCGGGCACAGATAGCTGCGTGGGCCAGCATCCCGCCGCTGTCGGTGCAAACTCCCTTGATTTTCGAGAAAAGGGGAGTCCAGGCAGGTGTGGTGAAAGGAGCAATCAGGATATCATCAGGCATGACCTCGGAGAAGCCTTCGTAGCCGAAGATAACCCGGGCTCTTCCTTCAATTACACCCGGCGCTCCCGGGAAGCCTTCGACCTTGTTGGCCACATCTTCCTGAGGCTTAGCCCGTCCTTTGATAACATCATCGGTGTATCCCCAGATCTTGATAAAGATGGGGTCATTGACCTCAACATCAGGAATGGTGCCGATGAAGGCCGGACTCTTCACATCATGAAGCTCTTGCCACACCTGCTTCCTGCGGGCCACCATCTTGGGTATCCGCAGTTTGCAGTCCAGGGCGCCGATCTTCCGGTTGGTGAGGAGTTCCTCGAGGACCTGCTCCAGTTCACCGATGGTGATGAAGAATACATCATGATCATCCTCGATAATTCCCTTCCTCACCAAACGCCGGCCACACTCCAGAATGACGTACCGGAGCTCGGAGTAGGTCCACTGCTCCACGTAGAAGTTATGGTCTTCATTGAAGGGATAGGTGTTCTGGGCATCAATAAGCGCCTTATGGAACTTCTCTCTGGCCTCCCCTTCCAGCTTGGCCAGGGTACTCTCAATAAACTTATCCCGCTCTTCGATGATCTTTTTGGTATGTTCTTCGTAATTAAAGCCACCCTTTAAGATATAGGTCTTAATAGTGGTAAGGGCCGGATAGGGGTCTTCAATCCAGGTCTTATAGTAGGGGTCAAAGATAGCTGCAGTGGTCCTGCGCCCGAACTTGGCGATGAAGTCATTAAACTGGTCCAGCCAGACCTGGCCGAATTCACTTTCCGCCAGTTTACTGAGCAAACCTTCCACTTCCTGGCTTTGCATAAAAGCATCCCGGAGCCCCAATTCGCCGGCCAGGTCAGCCAGGCGCCACAGGCCGCGGTCAATTTCATACATCTTGGTCTCAAAGCCCTGGAGGAAGATGCGCATATCCCGCTCTTCGATCCCGTTTTCTTTGCAGATGTTTTCAAAAGTCATATAGGCAAAGTGGGAAGGATACATCCCTACAAAGTGGAGTTCCCAACTGCGTTTGGAAATCTTTACGGCATCCTGCAAAAGGCTGTACAGCTTATCCAGGGGGAGTACCTCTTTTTTAATGCCCTTCAGGTAATCCAACATCCCGGTCCACTCGTCCACCATTTCCTGGTAACGCTGCGGCCAGTTGGCGATCAAGTCTCCCAGGCGCTCCATAAAGACAGGCATCCTGGCCTCATGCTCCGCAGGATCGATAATGGGAATAGGACTGGGATAAATCCGGCCGTTATACAGACAGTAGTCAAATCCCCGGGAAAAAGGGAAGGAGATCCAGTCAGCTGCAAATTTCGTACCTCTGGGCCAATGGTGAACGGATGCTCCCATAGGGGTGCTGGGGGGGTTGTTATGCAGTAAATCGTGGAACCAGAGCGCTTGTTGGTCTTCTTCCCGGTAGGCTCTTTCAGGCAGCCACTCAACCTGAGCTTGCTTTAGTTGATCAAGGTTTTCCTTGGTCATGCAACTTTCCTCCTTAATATTTTTTCTAAGGGGTCTAACCGGGGGACTTTGACATTCAGGCTTCTAGCTTAACCACCTCCGTCCTGTTTAGAGTTATATCAGGTCCAGGGGCACCCTCTTCCGTTCTCTCCATGCCCTTTATTGCCTTGACTGAACAAATGGTATACTGTAAAATGGCAATGGAGGGCTAGCCGGAGACAATGCGGTTTTTTAAGCCGTGCCTTCGGAGGGTCCTGGTACCGCTGGCAAGTGTTTTTCCTTGGCGGGGAACTTGCCGGCGGATTCCTTTTTGTGGGAAAGTTTAGACTGTGAGCTTAATCATGACCGTCTCTCCGTCTTGGAGGCCCAGGGTTTCTCTAATATTTACCGGGGCTATTATCTCCAAGGTTTCGGGGAGATGTCCTGTTTTTTCGGGGATTACCACTGCACCCTGGATTTGGTTTGCTATCTCTACCCTGATGCACCTGCCCTTGCAGAAGTTGGGTTCCCCGGGGAGAATTTCAATTCCGGGGGCCTGCTGCAGGTTTTGGAGGAAAGCTTCGACTGTATCTCCCCGTATTTTAACATTAAAAGTTCCTGTAAAGGGAGTAAAGCCGAGCTTCTCCAGGCATTGGCGCCTGACCCACTCTTTGGCTATGAAGTCCTTCCCGACCCCAAGGCCGCTGCCGACCTCACCAGAAATGGTTACTGAATCCATCCCGGCTCCACCTCCAACTCACAGCAATTGCTTTAAATCCAGCTGTTCCCGGTGGGAAAAGCCTTTAGAGTTATCCACGAACCAGATGGTTCCGGGGATGATTTTGTAGAG
>JAJZTU010000207.1 GCA_021848765.1 Bacillota bacterium | reverse complement strand
GTTTCAGGTGCTGGTAGAGACTGTTCCGGTTGCTTACAGCCAATTTATCTCCATACCCCACAATGCCAAAAATGCTCTGGCCCTGAAATTTTTTACGCAGGAATTACTGGTGATGAAGCGTTCCCTGGAGGAGTACCTGGGGAGGGAAATTACAGCTGCGGAACTACAGAAAGCCATAGAGGTATATAATGAGAACCGGCAGCTGCTGCGCCAGGTTTACGATGTCCGGGGACTGCCAAACCGCCCCCGGCTCACCGGTGTCGAGGTGGCTGAAATTATGAACTGGGTGATGGAAGTACCCAAGGAGGAAGCCAATGTACACCTGAAGAGCTTGCTGGAGGCAGCAAACACCAGGCTTCTGCCAGCGGTGGCCGGACCCCGGATCCATATTTCCGGGAGCATCCTGCTTGACCAGGAGATCTTTCAACTGGTCGAAGACCTGGGGGGTATGGTGGTATCGGATGATCTTTGCTCCGGGAGCCGCTATTTCTGGGAGGATGTCAAGTTGGAAGACGGCAGTGACCGCTTGACCCCAGGCAGTGACAGGTTGGTTGAAATTCTGGCCGAACATAAACTGAACCGGATACCTTGTTCCTGCATGTGTTCGCCCTTTGTAGCTGAGGAGAGGGTGGAGCACATTATGCAGTTGGTTAACAGGTACCGGGTAGACGGGGTAATTTTTGCCGTGCACAAGTGGTGTGACTCCCACCAGATGGACCGGCCCTTTATGATCCGCCGCCTGCAGGAGCTGGGTTTACCGGTATTGTCCATTGATGTGGAAAGAGGCCTGGGGGATGCACAGGCGAGGACCAGGATCGAAAGCTTTGTGGAGATGATAGGGGGGAACAAGCATGTCCATCAAAACAGATAAGTCCACCAAGTCCTTAGCTACTACCAAAGAGGTGTTTCCTTTTGTTAAAGCCTATTATGAAGAGGCTAACCGGGTAATGCAAGACCGGTCGAAAAAGGTTGGCTATGTTACCGGGGCCGGATTGGTGGACCTGACCTGGGTTTTTGATAATGTACTGCCTGTTTACCCGGAGAACTTCAATGCAGCCTGTGCTGCCAGGCAGATTACTCCCCCCTTGCTGGAGATTGCTGAAGGAGCAGGATATGCCCGGGAACTCTGCGGCTATTTTCGCAATGCCAGTGGTTACCTGCTGGGCGGAAAAAACCTGGATTTACCCTTTGCCGGCGGAGGCATGCCCGAACCCGATTTTCTCCTGGGAGACAGTGGCTCCTGCGTGTTTCACCTGAAGTGGTGGCGGGAAATGGAGCGCATCCTGGGCTACAAAATTCCTACCTTTATTTTTGAAGTGCCTTATATTCCGCCCCGGATGAGCCTTGATGCTATTGAATCCCACTACCTGGAATATACCATAGCCCAGATAAAGGAAGCTTTAGCCTTCCTGGAGCGGGTGACCGGGCGCAAGTTAGAGGAGGACCGGCTTAAAGAGGTGGTCAGGCTATCGGGTGAAGCTTCGGCTCTCTTTGAAGAGGCTCAGCAGATGCGGAAGGCCATCCCGTCACCGGCCGGTTCCGAAGATTTTCTCTCCTGTTTGATGCCCCTGGTGCAGTGGTCAGGCACCCAGGCTGCGGTGGACTTCTACCGGAAATTGCGCGATGAGGTGAAGGCCCGGGTGGATGCCGGTAAGGGCGTGGTCCAGCAGGAAAAACTGCGGATACTGTTTGACAATATTCCCCCCTGGTTTACCTTGGGCATTTTCAATTACCTGCATAACTTCGATGCTGTCAGTGTCTGTGAAACTTACACCTACTATTTCCATTACAGCCGTGGGCGGCTGGACCCTGATAAACCCTACGAGAGCCTGGCCCGGAAGTTTCTTTATGGATGCTGGTTCATGACCTCGGTGCGGGAGACAGTTGAGAATTTGGTCACCCGCCACGTCTTGGATTATAAGGTGGATGGTGTAATCAGTTATGCTCTCTATGGTTGTAAAATAGCTACGGGATTTTTGCCCTATCAGGCCCGCTACCTGGAACAAAAGTATGGGATTCCCACCCTGCTGTTGGAAGGGGATATGGTGGACCCCCGGGATTATGCCGATGGCCCGGTGAAAAACCGGGTAGATGCCTTTTTGGAAATGTTATTGGAACGTAAAGCCCGTCGTGGCCAGCTAAAGTAAATCATTACCGGTTAAAGTAAATCGTTATCGGTTAAAGCAAATCATTAGGTGTTGCTCCGGGGCGGTGTCCTATATTTGCAACGGTGTTGCAGATATGGGACACTGTTTTCACGTTGGTAACGTATGCATTGTAAATGGGAAGGAAATAATTAGTTGTCGAAGAAGCGCAAATACGTATATAATGGAAGAGATGAACACTGGCAGTAGTCAGGGGGTACTTTTAGGTATGCAGGGTAATTCCTTTCGTAAAGCATCGTCAGCAAGGGCTTTTGAGGATATTGTAAACCAGATTCAGGAAGCCATTATCAGTGGCAGGCTTAAACCAGGTGACCGGTTACCGCCTGAAAGGGTATTGCAACAGCTTTTCGGGGTAAGTAGGGCATCGATCAGAGAGGCAATGCGGGTGTTAGAGGGCCAGGGCCTGATTGTGGTAAGGCCCGGGGCCATCAACGGAGGAGCCTACGTCAGTGAAACAAGCTATAAACACATCGTAGAGTCTCTGCGGAATTTAATGTTATTAGAACAGGTTAGGGAAGCAGAACTCTTTGAATTTAGAGCTGCCCTGGAGGGGATCACCGCGAAATGGGCCGCCCAGCGGGCTACCGAAGCTGATTTGACCAGGATGGCTGCAGCTTTACAGTCAATGGCCCAGTTCGAAGAGGATTGGGAAGCTTACTGGGCCTCCGATATGGCTTTTCATGAAGCTATTGCCGAGGCCTCCAAGAATAGGGTTAGTCTGGTTGTGCTGAAGGGTATCAGAGATACTATGCTGCGGATGTTGCAGGATGAATTTGCGGGGGTGATTGAAAAAAAGCAGGTTTTGCGAATGATTATGGAGGACCATTTTCATATTTTTAATCTTATCTCAGAAGGAAAGGACGAGCTGGTACAGCAGGTAATGGCTGAACACGTTTTGCGTTTTGTCCACCGGTTTAAGGGTGAATAAACTTAGCGGCACAGCTGTCGAATAAATCATCCCATACTGTGGAAAAAATGGTTTGCTGTCCCAAAAATGGGACAGTATTAATCTTAAATTTTTTTACGAAAGGATCCAGGATAGCAAGGGTTTTTAAAAATCAAGGGGCCGAAAGTACCGCGGGACAAGGTTCAGAACATTTGAATTGGTAATCACTCCAATGTGTTCTGGCTTGGCCCCGTTTTTGCTTTAAAACTTATTCGGGAGTCCTGGAATAACACCGGAGTGTGACAACTTGGATTGGGCTTAGTCGTTTTCTACCCTGGACTCTACGAATTTTAAGGGGGTAAACTCACTATGACAATGAAAGCCCTGGTCTTTCGCGGTCCCAATGACATCCGGGTGGAAAATGTGCCAAAACCTGAGGCCGGTTTTGGTGAAGCGGTAGTGAAGGTAACGCTGACAACCATCTGTGGAACTGACATTCATATTCTGCATGGAGGCTATCCGGTCGAGCCGGGACTGATTATCGGCCATGAATTTGTGGGAGTAATCGATTCTCTTGGTCCCGGAGTAGAGGGATTCCAGGCCGGCCAGCGGGTAGCTGTCGGAGCCATCACTCCTTGTGGCCAGTGTTTTTACTGCCAGAATGGCAGTACCTCTCAATGCGGCGGATTCCTGGGGGGGTGGAAATTCGGTAATGTAATTAACGGCGCTCAAGCAGAATATATCAAAGTACCCTATGCCCAATACAACTTGGCGCCGATTCCTGATCACCTGACCGATGAACAGGTACTCTTTGTCGGTGACATTATGACCACCGGGTTTTCCGCTTCGGAAACCGGGAGGGTTAAAATCGGCGACTCCGTGGCTATTTTTGCTCAGGGGCCGATTGGCCTGTGTGCCACTGCCGGGGCACGTCTAAGTGGGGCCAGTACCATCATTACAGTGGAGGGTATCCCGGAACGGCAGGAAATGTCCCGGAAAATGGGGGCCGATTATGTCATTGACCCTAAAAAAGTGGACCCGGCCGGTGAGATTAAGCGCCTTACCGGGGGGCACGGTGTAGATGTAGCTATTGAAGCTTTGGGGATGCAGGCAACCTTTGAAAATGCCCTGCGTTCCGTACGGCCCGGCGGAACAGTTTCCAGTTTAGGAGTGTATGAAAGCAACCTTACCGTACCTTTAGAGGCCTTCGGTGCAGGGATTGCCGACCTTAAAATCATGAGTACACTTTGTCCGGGAGGCAGCGAGCGGCTGAGGAGGATGATCGATGTTATCGCCCACGGCCGGGTGGACCTTACCCCGTTAATTACTCATCGTTTTGCACTGGTGGATATTGTAGAAGGTTACCGGATCTTCGGGCAAAAATTGGATGGGGTTTTGAAGGTTGCTATTAAGCCCTAGTCTCCGATTCTCATCAAGACCTGGTCAGCTGGCTTCCTTTACGGGCAGCCCATACCTGACAGTAAACGGCGTTAGGCAAGAAATAGACCCGGACCGGGGTTATATATAAATCATTAAAAGTCAGGGTTAAATCTACCCTGACTTCTTTTTTGCGGTATTTTGCCGGTGCCTGTGTCATTTGCTATAATAAAAATGGTCGTAATGAATTTGCCGGACCGGATAAGCACAGGAGGATTTGGTCAGATGGAAGAATTAATTGCACCGTTAGTGTAACCGCTTCCGAATGCAGTTTATGACCAGTAAATACGGAACACCTAAGTGGAACGGAAGGAGATAAAAATATGTTTGAAGTAGCCCAGAGAATGCACAAGCTGAGCACCGGTATCTTCTCAGAAATGGAAGCCCACAAGCGGCGGGTAGAGGAGACAGGCTCAAAGGTGATCAACTTAGGAATCGGCAGCCCTGACCGGCCCCCTGGGGAGCACATCAAAGAGGCGCTCATCAAGGGTATCCAAAACGATAACAACTATCGCTATCCGGTATTTGAAGGAAGGCTGGACCTGCGGGAAGCAGTGGCCCGGTGGTATCTGAAGCGCTTTGGAGTAAAGCTGGACCCTGAGCAGGAGGTCCTGATTCTCATGGGTTCCCAGGATGGTCTCGGCCACCTGGCTTGGGCTTATATCAACCCCGGGGAAATCGCCCTGGTGCCGGATCCGGGCTATCCCATTTACAGCGCCAGTATCCTGTTGGCCGGGGGTGAAATCTACCCCATGCCCTTAAAAGAGGAGCGTGGGTTCCTGCCGGATTTCCGGGCTATTCCGGAAACTGCGGCCCGCAAGGCGAAGATGATGATGCTTAATTATCCCAGCAACCCGGTAGCTGCCGTAGCCAATGCCGGTTTCTTCCGGGAGGCGGTGGAGTTCGGGAAAAAATACAATGTCCTCATCTGTCATGATGCTGCTTATTCGGAACTGGCCTTTGACGGATTTAAGCCCATGAGCTTTCTGGAGGTAGAAGGGGCCAAGGAAGTGGGAATAGAGTTCCATTCCTGTTCCAAAACCTTTAATATGGCCGGCTGCCGGATTGGTTTTGTGGTTGGCAGGGCAGACGTGGTCCAGAATTTGAATAAAATTAAGTCCAATATTGATTACGGGGTGTTTACCGCAGTTCAGGAAGCGGCCTTGACAGCACTGGATGGTCCCCCGGAGTTTGTGCGGGAAAATGCAGCAGCCTACCAAAGACGGCGGGATGTGCTGGTAGACGGTCTGGCTAAAGTAGGGTGGAAGATTCCCAAACCCAAGGGTTCCATGTTTTTGTGGGCCAAAATACCGGAAGGGTTCAGTTCCTCGATGGCCTTTTCTATTGAGCTGCTGGAAAAGGCAGGGGTGCTGGTTATTCCCGGTAATGCTTTCGGGGAACAGGGGGAGGGCTATGTGCGGATTGCCCTGACCCAATCCGAGGAGGCCCTGCAGGAAGTTGTGGAACGCGTCAATAACATTGTCAGCTGCAATTTCAATATCTAAAGTTTCCAGCAACTATTTTATTAATACAACTTCTCCTCGGGTAATTCTTAATAGAGCATCGGGAGTAAGTTTAAAAACCGCATGAGGAGTACCGGCAGCGGCCCATATTTCCAAGTATTTAAATAAATCTTCGTCTAAAATCGTTTTTACCTCAGTTATATGTCCAATAGGGGGCACTCCACCTATAGCAAAACCGGTATGTTCTAAAACAAATGCAGCATCTGCTTTTTCAATTTTTTCTCCTACATATTCACGTATTTTTTTCTC
>JAJZTU010000206.1 GCA_021848765.1 Bacillota bacterium | reverse complement strand
TCTGCTATCTTCAATCCCAGCCCCTTTGAAAAGGTTGAAAAACACTATTGCAGCAACCAGTAGACGAATAGAATCAATGAATAACCCACGTTGCTGGAAATTAAAATTCATCCGGTCCCCGCCCCCCTTTCCGCTATTTCTCCCTTTTTAAAATTATTAAATTACCGGCATTAAACCTGTCATTCAGCTTTTTTGACAAAAATAGCCTCCCCCAATAACTCCGGAATACCTAACAGGTCCAGTACCTCAAAAACCTCCTGAGGTATGTTTTGGACCTGGACACCGACACTGTTCTCTTCTAACTTCCTGATCGCCTGTACCAGACCGCCAACACCTGTTGAATCTAAAAACTGTACTTCGTTAAAATCCAGCACTACCCGGCTGGCTTTGCTGTAAATATTCTCTAAACTGGTCCGAAACAGCTCAATAGTGGAGATGTCTAATTCCCCAATCAGTTTTAGACAGCCAATATTATTTTCTGTGCTGGTTTCAATGTTTAACATTATAAACCCTCCGATCCTTTACTGGTAAGTTTATTCACAACCAGTTTTCCTTCCTTGTTTGCAAATGCCTCCACATACCTGGCCGGCCAGGTTTCGAAACGGTATTTCTGGGCCCCATGCTCAACAATCACAATAGGATGAATAAATTCTGCCTCCAGTTTGCTTTTCCCAATCAAATTAATGGTAACAGCAGCCTCAGAGGAAGAACCCACTTCCTTGAGCTTGATTAGCCCGTTGGCGGTTAACTGGCCGCCCCTGACCACACCGTGGTCATTATTGATTATAATGTTCCCTCCGGCAGTCAGATTAGAAATAATACTCCCTGCACCGGAAATAACAATATCTCCACTGGCTTGTACCCAGGAGTTCTGAACATAAGCCGCGTGAACGTCAGCCGGGGTAGCGCTTAAGTCCTCTATCTCCTGAAATACCTCATCTATGCTCTGAACAAGGAGCTCGAGTTCTTTGCTCTCTTTGATCCGTAAAGGTCCTAACCCATGAAGTTTATTATAAATCGTTTCAACTACGCGGCGGAAAGAATCATGGAGGAGTTCATCACCATCAATCAGCTCTTTTAACTTTGCGGCAATTTTAGTCAGAACCTGGTACCGTGAATTAATCAGCAGGTGGATTAGCCTTCCGTCCCCGTCATTAAGATCCGCTACTGAAAAAGATGGGTGCTTTTTGAGTTGTTGAACGGTCCCTTGTAATTGTTCCAACTTGTTTCTGATTTCCTTAAAGAGAGGCTCCGTTAATTTATAGAGCACTGCCTGACCTCCGGTTTTTACCTTAGAACTGATAATGTTTTTACCTACTTCAACACTCCCCCCTGCCAGCAGTCCGGCGTGGATAACACTGCCGTACACCTTGATGTTTCCCCCTGCTTCCACACGAAACCCGTCCAACACACTGCCGAAGATGTGAATATCCCCTTTAAACTTAAGGTTGCCTACACTGATGTTAACATCACCGTGAACGGTATGGACAGGAATAACCCTGAAAATGTTGTTGTCTTTTCCCTCTACTACCGTACGCCCGGCAATCAAGGCTACGGCTGCCCTGCCATTCTGCACAATTTGGACCCCATCCTTGGCTAATAGCTCCACATCGACAGCCTCCCGTGGCGGAATGGGCGTCCCGTAAATATCCATCCCTGCCTCCCCCCGGACGGGCGGGGTTTTTAACGCCAGGACGGTCCCTACCTCCACCGAATTCACCAAACCCTCTCCATAAGGGTTAATACCCCTCATCGGGGAGCCCTGGTCAAATTTCAGGATAATTTTTCCGTCCCTGGCGTCTACCGGTGGCTTTCCCCTGGCTATGATTATTTTGGTTTCGGCGCTGTCCACATCATCAATAGCTGCGTCTATACCTGACAGGTCAAGTCCATACATTATCCCGCTCATTTGGACAATTGTTTCTATATCCTTCCGCAGTACCGGGTCAGGGGGCACAGCTTTGACTAAGCGGGGCCGGGGTTTTAGTTCAGGAGTGGGGGGACAATCTTCAATGATGTATTCCCGGCCGGGGAAGCGTTGAATTTTAAGGTATGCGGTCAGTTTGTCCGCACTTACCTCAATTTCTACTTTTTGCTCAGGTTTATATTGGACAGTCCCTACCCAGATCCGGTCCTCGCTGCTAACCACTGTTGGTTCATAAATCCGCACGTCATTAACAGTGATAATTGTATTTTCATTTGGAGTAAGGACCGGAAAACGGCCGCCCAGTTGAGGATCGGTCACCAGGACAACTCCGTCTTTAATGGTCACCGAGCCGTCCGTTGCTTCCACAGCCTCTGCAGAATATTCAACCCGGGGCTGTGAATTTTCAGTCCGGCCGGCGGGCTTTTCGTCAACTCCCAGAATCTCATCAACCAGTTGGGTCAGATCAGGTACCGGAGTAACCCTGAGAATTACAGACTTTTTTCCAAAACCCAATAGGCCCGGTTTCTGCGTTGAGATAACTTCAACGCTGACCTTTTTTTTAGTCGTCCCTAATATTTTGAGGGCCTTTGCCAGCGCCTCGTCGTAATTCTCCGCTTCCACAACAACTTCCTGCTGATTTTGCCCGCTCACTTGACCACCTTCTTTCACCATGCTATTGGACTTTTAAAATAGCCATCGTTATATCGTCGCTTTGGGGAGCGTCTCCGGTAAAGTCCGCCAGGGCATAAGACAGGCAATCGGTTATCCCGGGCGAATCATAAATTGCATACTTTCTGACGGTGTCCATAACCCTTTGTACCCCAAACTGCTCCCGTTGGTTATTCATTGCTTCCTTGAGACCGTCCGAATAGAATACCACAATGTCCCCGGCCTGCAGCCGGAAAGAGCTAAGACAATAGTTTGCTCCGGGTTTAGCGCCAATATAAACCCCTTTGGCCTTTAATATAAAAAACTCATCCTTTGCTGACCGGTAAGCAATGGGAGGGTTATGTCCGGCATTGGCATAGACCAGGACGTTGGTCACAGGGTCATAAAGGGCATAGAAAAGCGTAACAAAACTGCCCTGGTTATGCAAATCAGTTAACAACACCTCATTAACCTCAGTTAAAACCTGGTGTGGAAGCAGGGCCCTTTTGGCTACTGCCCGGAATACCGTCCGGGTCATGACCATAAACAAAGCGGCCGGAATCCCTTTACCCATGACGTCCCCTATCACGATGCCCATTTTGCCCCCTTGGGTAAGGATTACATCCACATAATCTCCGCCGACTTGATTTGCCGCCATCGTCCTGGTTTCCAGGGAAATCCCCTCCAGCCTGGGTAAAGCACGGGGGGCCAGTCCCTGCTGGATTTCCCTGGCAATCTGCAGCTCCTTTTTCAACCTCTGGTGCTGGTGGTATTCGGAAACCTGACGGTAATAATCCAACCCCAGGGACAGGATTTGGGCCAGGGTTGCGACAAGCTCAACTTCTACAGTAGTTAAACCTGTCCTTTCCTGCCTGGGATGGCTCCAGATACTAAAGGTCCCCAATAATTCCTTCCGGTTAACCAGGGGAAGCGCCAGCACTCCTATAGGATTGAGTTCCCGGACTTTCGGCAGTCTCCCCTCCTTCCTGATATCCTGAGACACCACCGGTTCCCCTGTCCCCGCTACCAGGGCGGTAACCTCAAAATCCAGGCTGGAAAGGTTTTCTACTTTCCGGGCTTCCGGAGCAAGCACAAAAGCAAGGCGGATAGGTTCCTGGGCCTGACCGGAATTAATTTCCCAAATACTGCAGCCGGATACCCCCAGATGCTCCAACACCAACCCGGCAATTTTCCTAAAAGCTTCTCCGTCTCCCGAGGTCAGTAAATCAGAGCAAGCTGTGTATAGCAGCTCCAATTCCCTGCTGGAAACAGGCCGCCCTTCGGACTCAGGGACAGCCTCCGGAGCCTGGTCCGGTTTACCCTGGTCCTGTTCAGCCCGGTCAGTAATCATCCCAGCCGGATTGGCAGGTTTGGGCTGTAATTTTAATTGTTCCTTAATTTTACTGATTAACGAAAATGTTAGTCCCATATTCTCACCAATTTCTTCAAGATTGGGATTCGTCATTCTATATTTCCTGGTCGCCCAGGTTCCGGGAAACAAAATAGGTAAGATGCCGGGTTAAGTCTAAGTCAAACGGCGGCTTAACCTGGTTGCCCCGGGAATCCACCAGCACCCTGACCACCGGACGGGTAGGCATTTCTTTATGTACTTTGATCACTACTCCTTTCTCCCCGGTGTTGAGTAATACCAGGCTGCCCACCGGAAAAAAAGCGATACTGCCGGCAAAGACCTTGACCAGGCGGGAGTCAAAAAGAGTTCCGGCATGGAGAAAGATGTATTCCAGGGCATGGTGGGGCACATATCTGGGTCGTTGCGGGGTATCAGTAGTCATGCCGTCATAGACGTCAGCAATGGCCACAATGCGGGCAAACTCGTGAATTTCTTCTCCTTTGAGGCCACGGGGATATCCTCCCCCGTTCATCCGCTCATGGTGCTGTAAAGCCACATGGGCCGAAAGCAGGCTTACCCCTTCAATCTTCCGTAAAATCTCAAAACCCAGAGTGGTATGTTGTGTTATTTCGCTGCTCTCCTCGTGTTCAGCTGGCGAAACTTTATGGAGCAGTTCTTCCGGAATTAAGGTTTTACCCACATCGTGGAGCAGGGCTCCGGTTGCCAAGTTCTTTAGGGACAGTTGATCATAGCCCAGGGCCATCCCCATAATCAGGGCTAACACCGCAACATTTACCGAATGACCGAAAGTATAGTCATTCATGGCGCGAATATCTACCAGGCTTACCACCAGGTTCGGGTTGGCAAGAATCTCGTCAATCATATCATTAATCACCTTGCTGACCTTCTTCGCATCCAATTGACCCCCTGCCTTAATACTGCTCATCACTTCCCGGGTAACTGCGAGAGCCTCCCGCCGGGTATGTTCCGAAATAACGTCATCAACTTCAACCTTGCCCAGCTTTTCATCGGCAATATATAAGGACATAATCCCCAGTTCCCGGAGACGCTCAATATAGTGTTCTGTCAGCACCATACCCGCTGCCAGCAATACCTTGTTGTTAGCGCTGTAAATGGTCCTGCCGACCTTCATTCCCGCTTTTAGGTTGTCAACTGATAATGCCCTCATCTTTTCTCACCTTACCATCAGAAGTTATGATCAGGCTATTCTCTTCTCCATTATCACAGTTGTCCCGGACTTGCCGGTTTGTAAACTGAGTTTATCCGTACACTGGTACATTAAGGAAAAGCCAAAGCCCAGGGATATTTTGGTTGAAAACCCGTTAAAAAAGACCATGTAGGGTATTTTGTCAAAAGACATACCCGGTCCCCAGTCGCTGATAACCAACTTTAATAACCCGCCGCAAAGCAGAATGGTTAACTTTCCGTTCTTAGCATGCTTCACGACATTAGTTGCCGCTTCTGATACAGCCAGCATGGTTTGGCGGATTGCTTTGGGTTCCACAGAATATATGGTCAGGACCTGCTCAACCAAGCGGCGGCAAGTTCCCACATCCTCAGGTTTGTCAATATCCTGTTCAGCCACAATTGTCCCTTTGCCCATATATTCAGTAAGTTCCTTTTCATCAATCAGGACAAATTTCCCCTGGCTCACAGCATACATTACATCCTTGTACACTTTGAAGATTTGTTTTTTCTGTTTCTTCTCCGAGCGGACTTCTTCCGCTAATTTTGCTTCATACTCCCTGAGTTTACGCGCCATGTAGTTAAAGGATTCGGCCAGCTTGCCAAATTCGTCATGATTTTTAATTTGCATCTGATAAGTAAAATCATTTTCGGCAATCCGCCGGGTTCCGATAATAAGACTTTGGATAGGCTTGTAGAAATCGCCTGCAATTATCCTGCAAAGATACCAGGAAAGCAGCGCACTGAGTACGATAATAACCAGCGTTACAATTTTAAGTTTATTTTTTTCATGAATTATCTTATCAGCGGATATGCCAATCCAGATCAAGGCCACACTTTCTCCCGTTTTATCTTTAATTGGAGCATAACCCGACAGAAAATATCCCTTTTGGTCCCGGGTAATCTTTTTGTTCGTTGTCGCTGTTGCAAAGGCTTTTTGCATTTCCGGCAACCTGGAAATATCATATTGGTCCCCGGAATGATGAGCCATTTCCGGGTTTTCCTGAGCGTCAACCACAAAGTGTAATATATTCGGCTTCTCTGTCCGGGTCAGCATATAGATGAAACGTAATTCCCGGTGAGTTATGCTGAAATTTTTCAGCATGGCCTTAAGTTCCCGATAGTCCTGCT
>JAJZTU010000205.1 GCA_021848765.1 Bacillota bacterium | reverse complement strand
ATATATTGTTGTTGTTATTAACCTCAAGCAGCATGCTGGCTTGAGGTTTTTTTATTCTATTCATGAAACTTGGTATCGGTTTTGCTAGATAATCTGGTGTGCTTGGGAAACAATTCTGACATTTAGGGAGGTAAGGATCGTGATTATTGGAGTACCTAAAGAAATCAAAAATAATGAAAACAGGGTGGCTATTACCCCTGCCGGTGTAGCGGCTTTTCTTAAGGCCGGTCACCGGGTGCTGATCCAGGACCAAGCCGGAGCAGGCAGCGGGATCAGCAATGGGGATTATGTGCAGGCCGGGGCTGAGATTGTTTCCTCGGCAGAAAAGGTTTTTGCCGGGGCTGATATGATTATGAAGGTAAAGGAACCCCTTCCCCAGGAATACGGCCTCTTTGAGGAAGGACAAATTCTGTTTACCTACTTGCACTTGGCTCCTGAGCCTGAGTTAACCAAAGCGCTGCTGGACAAGAAAGTGGTTGGTATTGCTTATGAAACCATTCAATTGGACAACGGAGCTCTGCCATTACTTACTCCTATGAGTGAGGTCGCCGGACGGATGGCCATTCAGGTTGGCGCTCAGTATTTAGAAAAACCTAAAGGAGGAAAGGGTATTCTGCTAGGTGGAGTTCCCGGGGTTCCTGCAGCTGATACGGTTATTATTGGTGGCGGTGTGGTCGGTACTAACGCGGCCAAAATGGCCATTGGTATGGGAGCTCAGGTAACCATTATCGATAAGTCCGCTGAGCGCCTGCGTTATCTGGATGATATTTTCGGCGGACGGATTAAAACCCTCATGTCCAACAGCTACAACATTGAAAGAGCTGTCAGGTTTGCTGATCTTTTAGTAGGGGCTGTACTTGTCCCTGGAGCCAGGGCGCCGCATTTAGTAACCGAAGAAATGGTCAGGCAGATGAAGCCCGGTTCGGTAATTGTCGATGTAGCAATTGACCAGGGTGGTTCTATTGCGACTATTGACAGAGTGACAACTCATGATGACCCCACCTATGTCAAGCATGGTGTTGTCCATTATGCTGTTGCTAACATGCCTGGGGCTGTAGCGCGCACCTCCACCTACGCTTTGACCAACGTAACCCTGCACTATGCCTTGGAAATCGCCAACAAGGGATACCTGAAGGCTATTAAGGAAAACAAGGCTTTGGCCCTGGGTGTTAATGTCATCGGCGGCAAGTTAACTTATGAGGCAGTAGCTGAAGCTTTAAATCTGGAGTATACGCCTTTGGCAGACGTAATTGGTTAAATTTTTCAACCTCTCTGAGGTAAGCTCAGAGAGGTTGGGTTAGGCGTCCATAGATGCCGGAGGGTGATTGGTAAATGTCTATTGTGGAATCAAGTTATGTGGTAACGTCTTGCCTTATGGAGGGTTACCGGCATTATTTAATATCCAATCGCAAGATGACGCAACTTAAGGTGCAGATGTGTGTAAATATTGTGCGAAAGTTTCACAATTATATTGGTAAGCCTTATGTTGATGTTAGTCAGGACGATATTCAGGGTTATTTAGACTTCCTGGGGGAGTTCGAACTTCTAAAGTATGAAACATTGTCCCGCCATTTGGCGGGCATCAAGAAGTTCTACCAATACCTTTCCTATAGGGGAGAGGTATTTAAGAACCCCTGTGAAGGTGTTGCCATCAAGGGCTAGCAGAATATGCCGGGGAAAATATAGTGAATTATAGCGGTTTTATCTTGGGGGTTTCAACAGAAAAGGAGCGAGTATTAGCAAGAAAATCTTAATTTATAGAGGGAGGGAAAAGCAATGAACCTTGAAATATTTGAGCACATGGAGAAGTACCGGTTTGAGCAGCTTGTGCTCTGTCATGATCAGACTTCCGGTTTGCGGGCCATTATTGCCATCCATAATACCAGTTTAGGCCCTGCCTTGGGGGGGACCAGGATGTGGACCTACAAAACAGAGGACGAGGCTATACTGGACGCTTTACGCCTGGCCCGGGGAATGACGTATAAATCTGCTGCGGCCGGTTTGAACCTTGGAGGAGGAAAAGCCGTAATTATGGGCGACCCCCGCAAGGATAAGAGCGAGCAGCTTTTCCGGGCTTTTGGACGATATGTGGAGAGCCTGGGGGGCCGGTATATTACTGCTGAAGATGTGGGGACCTCTGTCCAGGATATGGAATTTATAAATATGGAGACTAAGCATGTTACCGGGGTTTCCGCCGATTTCAAGAGCAGCGGAGACCCTTCGCCGGCCACCGCTTTCGGGGTTTGGCAGGGGATGAAGGCTGCGGCCAGGGAGGTTTACGGAGATTCCTCTTTGACAGGAAAGACCATTGCAGTCCAGGGGCTGGGCCATGTGGGCGGTTACTTGCTGAAGCACCTGGCCGAAGAAGGGGCAAAATTAATTGTAACCGATATCTTTGCAGACAGGGTCAAGACTGTGGTGGACGAATTGGGGGCAACCGCAGTTGACCCCAAAGATATCTATGGGGTAGAATGTGATATTTTTGCTCCCTGCGCACTGGGGGCTGTCGTAAATGATGAGACTCTTCCCCGGTTCAAATGTAAGATAATTGCCGGGGCGGCCAATAATGTGCTGCAAGAGGAAAGGCATGGGGATCTCCTGGAGCAAAAGGGTATTCTTTATACTCCGGATTTTGTGATCAATGCCGGTGGGATTATCAATATTGCTGATGAACTTCAGGGCTACAACCGGGAGCGAGCCTTCCAGAGAGTAGCCGGGATTTATGAGAATGTACAGAAGGTCTTTACAATTGCCAAACGGGATAAAATTCCAACCTATAAAGCCGCTGAGGTAATGGCTGAGGAGCGGTTAAACAAAATAGCCCGGATTTCTATTGGCTCCGGGGTACAATAGACAATTGGTTGCTTATAAGTTGGCGGAAAGGGGGGGCGGGGATGCCCCAAGTGACGTTTCATGAAGATAGATGCAAAGGCTGTGAACTATGTACGTCAGTTTGCCCCAAAGGAATTGTAGTTATGGCCAAACACATTAATTCCATGGGCTTTCACCCGGCCACGGTAGTGGAGCAGGATAAATGTACCGGCTGTGCTTTTTGTGCCCGGATGTGTCCGGATGTGGCCATTGAAGTTGAAAAGGAGGAGAGCTAGAGGTGGCGGAGATGCTTATGAAAGGTAATGAGGCTATTGGGGAAGCTGCGGTTATGGCCGGCTGCCGCTACTTCTTCGGCTATCCCATCACACCCCAGAGCGAACTGCCCCACTACATGGTAAAGCGTTTGGCCGAGGTGGGCGGAGTATTTTTACAGGCAGAGAGCGAGACAAGTGCTATTAATATGTGCTATGGGGCAGCAGGAGCCGGGGCGAGGGTGATGACCTCCTCCTCCAGCCCCGGTATCAGTCTTAAGCTGGAGGGTATTTCCTACATGGCCGGGGCCGAGCTGCCGGCGGTAATTGTCAACATTATGCGGGGCGGACCGGGCCTGGGGAACATCCAGCCTGCCCAGTCCGACTATTTTCAGGCCACCAAGGGTGGGGGCCATGGGGACTACAATCTGATTGTTTTGGCTCCGGCTTCGGTGCAGGAGATAGTAGACCTGACCATAGATGCTTTTGAGTTGGCGGATAAATACCGGAACCCGGTAATGATTCTCGGGGATGGCGTATTAGGCCAGATGATGGAGCCTGTGGAGATCAGGGAACTCAAAGTGAACATTCCGGAAAAACCCTGGGCCACTACGGGAGCTACAGGCCGCAAGCCCAATCTCATCAATTCTATTTATATAGCCCCTGAACCCTGTGAAGAACATAACCTGCGGCTCCAGGTTAAGTTCAGGCAAATGGCCAGGGAAAATGTCCGTTATGAGGACTATCGTACTGATGATGCCGAAATACTGGTTGTAGCCTACGGAACCTCGGCCAGGATAGCTAAGGGAGCCATTGACCGGGCCCGGGAGCAGGGTATCCGGGTAGGTCTGGTCCGTCCGGTCAGCCTATGGCCATTCCCTTATGAGCATCTGGCTGAAGTCGCCCAAAAGGTAACAGCGGTACTGGTGGTGGAAATGAGCGCCGGGCAGATGATCGAGGATGTCCGCCTGGCTTTAAACGGCTCCAAGCCGGTAGATTTCTACGGACGACTCGGGGGTATGCTTCCTGTGACCTCGGAAATATTGAGGGAAATTGAGAAACTGGCCAAAGGGGGCAGGAGTAATGGTTAAAGTATTTGAACGGCCCAAGAGTTTGACCGGAAAACCTTTCCACTACTGTCCCGGCTGTACCCACGGGATTATTCACCGCCTGGTGGCGGAAACCATTGATGAGCTGGGAATCCGGGAGACTACCATTGGAGTGGGTCCGGTAGGGTGTTCAGTTTTTATCTTTGAATACATGAATCTGGATTTTCAACAGGCCTCCCACGGCCGGGCTCCTGCTGTGGCCACCGGGGTGAAGCGGGTTCATCCTGGCAAAACTGTTTTTACCTACCAGGGGGATGGTGACCTGGCGGCAATCGGTACCGCAGAGATTGTGCATGCTGCAGCCCGGGGCGAAAGAATTACCGTTATTTTCGTGAACAATGCCATCTATGGCATGACCGGCGGCCAGTTGGCTCCTACTACTTTGGTGGGCATGGAGACTACCACTTCTCCTGTTGGGAGAAATCAGGAGACTCAGGGTTCCCCGGTCAGGGTGTCCGAAATGCTCAGCACCTTGGATGGCGCCGGCTATATTGCCAGGGTATCTGTCCATGACCCCAAGCACATTATCCAAGCCAAGAAGGCCATCAGAAAGGCCTTTGCTAACCAAATGAGCGGGGTGGGCTTCAGTCTGGTGGAAGTGCTGTCCACCTGTCCTACCAACTGGGGACTGCATCCCATTGAGGCTACCAAGTGGTTAGCTGATAATTTGATACCTTATTATCCCCTTGGTGAGTTTAAGGTTCCGCCTGCTCCCGCCAAGGCAGAAAGGGAGGTGGAATAATGCTGCAGGAGATTATCATGGCCGGCTTCGGAGGCCAGGGAATAATGTCCATGGGCCAGCTCCTGACTTATGCCGGGATGCTGGAGAACAAGCACGTCGCCTGGATTCCCTCCTATGGTCCGGAAATGCGGGGTGGCACAGCCAACTGCGGGGTGACCATTTCTGACCGGGAAATAAGTTCCCCGGTTATCTTTGAACCTACTGCGGCCATCATCATGAACCGGCCTTCGTTAGATAAGTTCGAGCTTACGGTCAAGCCGGGAGGGTTTATTCTAGTCAATAGCTCCTTAATTGAGCAAAAGGTCCAACGCACTGACATCAAGGCCTGTTACATTCCGGCCAACGAACTGGCCGAGGGACTGGGCAGCTCCAGAGTATCCGGAATGGTTATCCTGGGGGCTTTGCTTGAACTGACCAAGGTGGTCAGCTTTGACTCAGTGGAAGAGTCCCTGAAAAAAGTACTTCCTGAATACCGCTATAACCTGATTCCGTTAAACCGGCAAGCCCTGGAAAAAGGGGCCGGGGTGGTAAGGCAAGCCATGAAATTTGCAGTGGCCAATCCCAGGTGAGGGATTGGCCACTGTCACATTGACCGTCAATGACGAGGCGGAAATTTCCCAGGTATTGCTTTACAGCGCCCACCCTTTGGCAACAAAAGTTGCCATGGCAACTTTTGTTGCCAAAGGGGACCATGGTAAGAAAATAGGTAAACAGCAAGCGTAGCGGGCAAAAAAGTGACTGAGTTCTACATAGAGTGGCAAGAATTTTTGCCGAGCGGTTTGATCATATATTTCTGATGTTAGCAACCTCAAGCAACATGCTGGCTTGAGGTTTTTTGTTATATTCTGAAACTTGGAATAATTCTTGCTAAATAAATATAGTAACCTTGGGTAACATTTATAACATTTAAGGAGGAGGTAATAGGATAGATGGTATAAACTTGCGCTCTGTGACCGGTAAATAACAGCAGAAATACGAGGAGGAAAAGAAATGTTTGGAAAACGGAACTGTACTACTTTCCTGGCTTTGATGCTAATTGTAGCCCTGACTTTAACCTTGGCCGGTTGTGGCGGCGGGACCCCGGCAGGCGGAGAAAAGAAAGCAGAATCTCCAGCGGGTGATGTGATCAAGATTGGAACTAACTTTGAAATGACCGGCGGACAAGCTACCTTTGGACAAGCAGCCCTCAATGGCGTTAAGCTGGCTTTCAAACAAAAGAACGAAGCCGGCGGTGTTCTGGGCGGCAAAAAATTCGAAGCTGTTTCCGGTGATAACAAATCCGCTCCGGAAGAGTCTGCTAACGTAGTTACCAAGCTTATTGACCAGGCTCCA
>JAJZTU010000204.1 GCA_021848765.1 Bacillota bacterium | reverse complement strand
ATTTGGCTTCCAGTTTTATGGTGGGTGACAAGGCTACTGATATTTTGGCCGGCAAAGCTGCCGGCTGCAGAAGCATTTTAATTGCACCGTCTTTTTCTGATGGGGCTACAGAGATATTTACAGCTGCAACTGCTGACTTTGTCTCCGCAGACTTTCTTGAGGCAGCCAGGTGGATTGTGAACTGCGGATAGCTGAAGCAAGCGGGGGACTGATAGATGGGAAGAAGCAGATTAGGTGAGATCATAGAAAAGTTTAATCAGCAAAAGATATTGGTAATAGGAGACTTAATAGTTGACGAGTATATTCACGGTAGAGTTACCAGAATTTCGCCGGAAGCACCGATTCCTGTCCTGGAAATTGAAAAAAGATCCAGCAGGCTGGGAGGGGCTTGTAATGTAGCTAATAATATCCGCTCTTTGGGTGGATGGGCGGGGGTTAGTGGGGTTGTGGGCAATGACCGGGCGGGAGTCAACCTTCTTAAAATGCTGGAACAAGCGAATCTCTGCGCGGAGGGGGTTCTGGTGGACCCCACCCGGCCGACTACCAGGAAAACCCGGGTGGTAGCCCAGGGCCAGCAGATCGTCCGTATGGACAGCGAAAAGACTCACTGGGTATTTCCGCATATTGCTGAAAAAATTCTGTCCCATTTGCAGGAATTAATGCCCCAAACCGCAGCTGTGGTAATATCTGATTATGGAAAAGGAGTAGTTTCCAGGGAACTATGTACCAGGCTAATCGCTATGGCTGCTGAGAAAAGGGTTCCGGTAGTAGTTGATCCTAAAGGTAAAGATTATGCAAAGTATTTGTATGCAACGGTAGTTACTCCCAATATTCCGGAAGTTGAAACAGCCACCGGGATAAAATTGGGGGACAATATCAGTGTGCTTACCGCGGGGCGCAAACTGCTGGAAACTGTGCATGGGGAGGCAGTGCTGATAACCAGGGGCCCGGAAGGGATGACTTTGCTTTTACGGCAGGGGGAGCCTGTCTCTGTTCCGGCTACCGGGTCTGAGGTTTTTGATGTTACCGGAGCGGGGGATACAGTAACCGCTGTGCTGGCTCTGGCTTTGGCCGGCGGGGCGGACTATCATCAGGCCATGCTGTTGGCCAACTATGCCGCCGGGGCAGTGGTAGGAAAACAGGGGGCCGCCACTGTAACAGTTCAGGAACTGTTAAATGAGTTACAGGTGAATGAAAATGCACAAGCTGGTTGATTTGGAAAGCTTAAAAACCGTGATCAGTGCAGTGAAGCGGGAAGGGAAGAAAATTGTCTTTACCAATGGTTGTTTTGATATCCTGCACATCGGCCATATCCGCTATTTACAGCAAGCAAAAGCATTAGGTGACCTTTTGGTGGTGGGTATCAATAGCGATGAATCTGTCCGGGCCCTTAAAGGGGAAGGCCGCCCTGTAAATGATGAACGGGAACGGGCGGAAATGATTGCTGCTTTGGAGTGTGTGGATTATGTGGTCATCTTTACGGAAACCACTCCTTTGGATGTAATCTCTCAGCTTGAGCCGCACTTTCATGTGAAAGGCGGAGATTACCGGGGGAAAAGTCTGGCTGAAGCCGGGTTGGTTAGCTCCTATGGGGGAAAAGTTGTGCTTGTGGGGGAAACCGCCGGAAAATCTACAACAGCATTAATTGCGAAGCTTGTGGAGAAAATGCGTCAAGTGGACTAAAAGGAGAGGATACCCTCCTGAGGTGGCGGGTATCCTTTTTTTGTCTATTGCGGTTTTTTTTGAGCTCTTTTTAAGAGTTCGGGTAAAGCATTTTCTTCTTTTTCTATGTGTTTCATGAGGAGTTGGAGCATAATTTTTCCCGATTTAATCAGCTTGTCCTGATTTGCAGGTCCCAGTGCCGCCAGGTATTCCTTAAAGGCTTTGTGCAGTTTCCTGTGGTCTTCCAGCATGTTGTCAACAAACTGGGTAGCGGCTGGATTCAGCTTGACTAATTTAGGATAAGCATCTTCTTCTTCGGCTTTAAAGTGGGGAATAATTACTTGCTTGATGACATCTCCGAATTCCTCGAATTCCAGCATAATGTTTGGTCTGGTTTGACCCTTTTCCATTTCGGTCAGGTTACCCTCAAGTTTTGCCAGTAAAAGTAAAACGGATTTGTGATCCTCGTGATAGCGGTCAAGCCAAGTCATATGGCATTCCTCCTTTTTATGACTTAAGTATATTATTTGCCGTTTATTGTTGGCTTCCTGCATTTGGCGAAGATTTTTTCGGGAGTTAAGCAACAGTTTTTGAAACAGTTCCGGGTGCAAAATTCAGCAGTCGGGGCGATATTTTAGCCATTTGAGACCAGACTATACCTTTAATGTCCAGCCGTTCAGGTCTAAATAACTCCATTGACCCTCTCAGTTCGACTGGCAGGGTCCGTTTTTTATCTTACCCCCTGACGCCGGTTCGCATAAGTGGTCAAAATTATCAGACAGTTTTCGGCCGGTTTGTGCGAATACAGAAACAGGCTTGGATGCTAACATGGTATCAAAGAAACCTTTCACGAAATCTATCAGGTGAGGAGGAGTGAATGTGCAATGGCAAAAAAGTATGATGGGATTATCATTGGTGTAGGGCCTAACGGGTTAGCGTTAGGCGGGTATCTGGCCAAGGCGGGGAAAAAGGTGCTGCTGTTGGAGAGGAGAATGGAAATCGGCGGTGGTCTTGCCACCGAACAGGTCACCATTCCGGGGTTCCTCCACAATACCCACGCTGTCTACCATGCTATGGTGGACTTCGCTCCGGTATTTCCGGATTTTGAACTCGAAGAAAAGTATGGGTTGAAATGGATTCATCCCGATCCGGGAATGGTAATGCCCATGAAGGACGGCCGGAGCCTCTGCCTCTACCAGGATCCTGAAAGAACCGCTAAATCAATTGCCCAATTCTCCCAACATGATGCTGACTCATATGTGGAAATGTACCACAAGTTTAAGAAGTATACCGATGTCTTCCTTGGACCGGCCACTTATGAGCGGGCACACCCGGCCTTTGAAGCATTGATTAAAATGCAGTCCAGTGAACTGGGCCGCGAAATTCAAAGCTATGCTGAGAAGACTCCTCAACAGATTGTTAATGAGATTTTCGATAACGAACATGTCCGGGCGCTTATTCTGTATGCAGCCTGCAAGTGGGGTCTGGACTACGACCTGGAGGGTGTGGGCTACCTGGTACCCTTAATGATTAACCGGGCTGTTAACTACCGGCTCTGTGCAGGTGGTTCCCACCGCTTATCCCACGTGATGAGCAAGTTCGTCTATGATAATGGCGGCATGATTGTGGGCAGCCAAGTCATAAAGCGGATTATCGTGGAGAACGGTGTCGCCAAAGGGCTAGAGTTGTACGATGGCACTGTCTACGAGTCTGATTTTGTAGCCAGTACGATTGACCCCTATCAGACCTTCCTGGATTATGTTGGTGAAGAAAACCTGACTGGTGATTTCGTCCGGCGTACCAAGCAGTATAAGTGGGAATGGTCCAGTCTCTTCGGAGTTCATTTAGCCCTTGAGCATGCCCCGGACTTTAAGGCCGCCGAGAAGAACCCGGATGTCAATAAAGCCTTTATTTATTTCTTGGGCGCTGAGACCGAGGAAGAGCTAATTCGCCACTGGGATAATATCAAGAAGGGTGAAGTTGGAGAGGGCTGCTTTAACGCCTGTTTCCCCAGTATCCACGATCCTTCCCAAGCGCCTCCCGGACGGCACACTGCCCTGCTCTCCCAGCATGCTCCCTATCGCCTGCAAGGTGATGCCGAAAACTGGTACAATCTGCGCAACGAGCAGGCGGACAAGGTTATTAAGACTCTGCAGCAGTACGCCCCCAATGTGGATGAGAACAACATCCTGTGGCGCTATCTCTCCACACCGAAAGATATTGAGAACAAATTCCTGGATATGAAAGAAGGGTCTATCAAGCAAGGCGGCTACTACCCGCTGCAGATGGGCTACTTAAGACCCAACGAAGAGTGTTCCCGGCATCTGACCCCCATTAAGAACCTCTACCTCTGTGGGGCCAGCAGTTTCTCCGGCGGATTGGTGGTCTTCGGGCCGGCCTACAACGGAGCCAATGCTATCGCCGAGGACCAGGGCTTCGATAAATGGTGGAAGGAACCTGAGAGTGTAACACGGTCCAAGGAACTGAACTTGCTGTAAAGAGAACCAGGTTGCAGGGATGGAGAAGAGGCGGCCTGCAAAATTGCAGGCCGGGGGTAACAAAGGAGGGTTCTCAAATGTTAGTACAATCCACCGGTTTGGGTAAAACAGTCCTCATTTCGGAATTTGCCGGGCTGGAAGTAAATGAGGAGAATAAAGAATTCGGTTTGAATATGAAGATTGAAGCTACGGAGCCGGTTCACTGGTATATTACCTGTCAACTGAGCGGGGAAGATATCAGAACCGCTATAAAGATGGCTCTGAAGCCGGGAATCATCTTAAAAGTACTGAAGATGGCATTCCAGAAATCACCCAGCGCTAAGGTCCAGGCAGCCGGAACTGAGAGCCGGAAAAACGCTTAATCCTAAAAAATTAATCGCTTAATGGAAGGGAGGATTTTCAATGGCTGATGCTATTTATGATGCGATAGTGGTTGGCGGTGGTCACCACGGGACCATTATTGCCTGCTATTTACAAAAGGCCGGCTTAAAGACAGCTGTGTTTGAAAGACAGATGGAAGTTGGTGGAGGGGCTTGTGGTGAGGATCTCCCCCTGCCCGGGTTTATTCAAAATCCTTGTGCCCACTTTACCCGCTTCTGGGCCCACCCGGCCTATACCGATTTCAACCTCAAGGAATATGGCCTGCAGTATGTGTTCCCCGAGCAGAATGAGGGAATTGTCTGGGATGACGGGACCTGTTATATCGGTTATTCCTGCCTGCGGGTTGACCCTGAAACCGGCAAGGAATATTTCTCCCAGAAGCACTTTGACAAGACCTATGAGGAGATTGCCAGGTTCTCCAAGCGGGATGCCGAGACCTATGCCACTTTGTTTGGCTTGTATGAGAAAAAATGGCGCCAGGCCTTCCGGGAGTACCGCTACAGTCCCCCTACACCCTGGGGCACGCCTGACCCTCTGGAAAAACTGTTGCTGGATCCTGATTCCGGGATTGATCCGGTACACCAGTTCATGAGTTCCAAGCAGATTGCTTATGATATGTTTGAAAGCCCGGAGTTGCGGACCCTGTTCATGCGGGCGGTTCCCACCTCCAGCGGCTGCCTCCCCGATGACCCCATTGGCCTCTATGGTTTCATTCATACTATTGCTCTGGTGCTTTCCTGGGAGTCAGCCTCTATTGTGCTGGGTGGTACTCACACCATCACTCACGCTTTACAGCGGGCTTTCAGTGCGATGGGCGGTAAGTTCTTTGTCCACCATGAGGTTGACAAGGTCCTGGTGGAGAACGGTAAGGCTTCAGGCGTAAGATTGGCTAATGGAACCGAAGTTAAGGCCACAACTTTGGTGGTCAGTGACCTGGGTGTTCCCCAGACCATGTTCCGCCTCCTGGGTGAAGATCACTTGACACCCAAGCAGGCCCACCGGGTACGTAACATCGACTATGACCGCTCCCAAATCTGGTGGGGTAACGTTGCCCTGCACGAACTGCCCAAATATTCCGCTGTCAGCTATAATCCCGACTGCGGACAGCAGCCACGGCTTTATTTCGGACCTAAAGACCCTGATTATATGGCCATGAAGTATCAAGCCGAAATTTTCACCAGGGGTTATCCGGAACGTCCGTTTATCTTAACCGCTCCTGACAGCATCTGGGATCCCACCCGGGCGCCCGCAGGCAAGCATACCATTCTGGTGGAGGAGTTTGCTCCGCCGCACCGGTTCTACTCCGAGCGGGAGTGGCTGCGCAAGAAGAAGGAATTCGTGGATGACCTCTTCGTATACTGGCAGAAGTTTGCTCCTAACATGACTAAGGATAATCTCATCGAAGCATTCATCACCACACCTTATGATGTAATCAACCGCCACCTTGACATGAAGGAAGGCGGCTGGGTAGAAGGTTCCATGTATGCATCCCAGATTGGACGGTTCCGGCCCTGTCCTGAATTCTCTAACTACAAGACTCCAGTGCAGAATATGTACATTTGCTCCTCCAACCTGCACTCTGCAGGCGGTATTGGCCGGGGCAGCAGCTACAACGCCTACAAGGTCATTGCTGAAGAGCACGGACTGCGCAGGTTCTGGGAAGAGCGCTCCTACTAAAAAATTGCATTTCCGGGAGGTGAAGCTATGCGGCTTAAGGGCAAGGTGGC
>JAJZTU010000203.1 GCA_021848765.1 Bacillota bacterium | reverse complement strand
ACCCGGAGTCGACCCCAGCCGCCCAGAGTGGGGCCAAGGTCAACCGGTGCATCGGCATATCGTTCCGTCCCCGCCCATGTCAGGAGCATGTACTGAGATTAGGGCTACCGGGCGAAGGCCAGGAGTACGACCAGGGTGACCAGTATATAGGCCAGGTAACTGTGGATACTTCCCGTCTGAACCCGGCGGATCAGGTTGGCCAGCACCAGGCTGAGTTTGGTCAGGGGTTCATAAACACGCGACTCAAAGAAAGGCTTGTGTTCGGCCCGGTAGGTAATCTTTTTGGGGAAGTAACTCCAGGTATCGTATGAGGTCTCCACCTTGCGGTCAAACTCCAGGAGCTTCTTAAAGATTATCCGCACCGGCTTGGAGAATGAAGTTCCCGTATATTCCATCCTTGGCTCAAGGGTGACCCCGCAGCCCCAGGTTTCGTCTACTCTCCGGCTGGTTTTCCCGGCCAGAACCCGCAGCGCTAACCATGCTCCCGGGATAATCACTGCCATAGCCACCAGGACCGTTAGGGTCGAGAGACTGGACAGGCCATCCCGAACCGGTGTGAGCATTATCCATGACTCCAACCCGCTTCCGGTCGCCAGACCTACTCCGGCCAGCTGCCCGACAACGCTGTTTAAGAACCGGGAAACCAGGCCGGGGGTAACCCCCAGGACCAGGCAAAGGACTGCCATAATCCCCATGGCTATCCGCATGGCCGCAGGCACCTCATGGGCTTTGGCCGGCTTTTCACTCCTGGGCATTGCCAGGAAGGTAATCCCAAAGGCCTTCACAAATCCCCCGGCAACCAGGGCGCCGGTCAAGGCGACCGCGGTTCCGGCCAGAGGGGCCAGGACGCTCACCATGCTGTGAGGGAGTTTCACACTTAAGAGCAGTAGGGCCTGGATAGTCAGCCACTCACCGATGAACCCGTTGAAGGGCGGCAGGGCGGAAACCGCCAGGGAACCAATTAAAAAGAAGAAAGCCGTCTGGGGCATGTATCTTATCAATCCCCCCAGCTTCTCCATATTCCGGGTGTGGGTAGCATAGAGGATTGAGCCCGCTCCCATGAACAGCAGGCTTTTAAACACCGAGTGATTTAACAGGTGGTAAAGGGAGGCGAATAAAGCCACAGCCGCCAAAGCCCTCTGGCCATGGACCATAAATAACAGGGTTGCTCCAATTCCTATGAAGATAATGCCCATATTCTCCACACTGCTGAAGGCCAGCAGCCGCTTGATATCCTGTTCCATCAGAGCATACATCACTCCCAGGACTGCGGACACAGTCCCTAAAATCAGGAGAGTTATACCCCACCAGGCCGGTATGGCCGCTACCGCCTGAGGACCACCCTGTAAAGCCTGGTCGCCCAAAATATCCAAAACTACCCGTAAAAAACCGTACACCGCCGTTTTGATCATCACCCCGGACATCAGGGCGGAGACATGGCTGGGCGCTACCGGATGCGCCCGGGGCAGCCAAATGTGTAAAGGAATTAAACCGGCCTTGGTACCGAAACCCACCAGGACCAGGAGGAAAATCAGGCTTTTGAAAGCAGTCGGCAGCGTTGCCCCCACAGCCCGGTAGCCTGAGAAATCAAAGGTGCCGGATGCCTTGTACAGAAGTAGAAAAGCCAGGATGATGAAAGCAGTACCAATATGGGTCATTATCACATAAATAAATCCCGCACTTCTAACCTGGGCTTCCTCATGCTCAAAGGTTACCAGGAAGTACGATACCAGGGACATTATTTCCCAGGCCAACAGAAACATAAAAGCATTACCTGCGGAAACCACCAGAACCATAGAAAGGATAAACAGGTTGAACAAACTATTCAGGTAGCCAACATTCTTTTTACCATAATACTCAGTTACATACCCGGTAGCATAGACCGAGACCACCAGGGTAGCCAGGGAAATCACTAACAGAAAAAAAGCCCCCAGGTGGTCCAGAGCTATACTGAAATTAGCAAAAGGCACCAACTTCGGTAGGGTGATGCTGAGTTGTCTCCCTGTTAACCAGACCGACATCCCACTTCCTATTCCGAACAGTGCCCCTAGCCCTGTACACCCGTGGCCTATGAAGTTACTGGCCCGTTCCTGTTTCTGCAAACCCAAAGCCAGTACAGCTCCCAGTACATACATCACCCCTGAAAGCCAAAACATTCCTTCTCCCCAGTCCATTAGCACAGCCTTTACCTCCTTCGGAATCTTTTGTTTTGTTGTGAAAATCCCCAATGGATGAGGAAAGGGCAGCCCCATAAATACTGGGGTTGCTGCCCATTTTTCGCAAGATTTTAGTTCATATCCTGGTGTAAACTTTAGCTCTGGTCTTGCTGCAAACTTTAGCTCTGGCCTTGCTGTAAACTTTAGCTCTGGTCTTGCTGCAAACTTTAGCTCTGGTCTTGCTGCAAACTTTAGCTCTGGCCTTATTGTAAATTTAGTTCCTTTCCTTACTGCAAACTTATTCCGTAATTAATGCATAACTTAGTATAATCAATGCAGAAAAATGTCGTAATCCGTATACGCTATGCTTTTGATTGTATCATAGACGAACCGCTCTATCAATGAGCATTTTTATGAAAAATAGGCGAAATATCCAGAAAAGCACTGCTGAAATCAATCTATACTCAGCTTACGTTACATCGTCAGAATGCCCCGGCCACTAAAGCCGGGGCAGATCTCACCGCGGGGAATCACTGCGGTATCTGGTGACATAGACGCGGAAATCCCAATTGTCCAAGAATTTCTCCGCAGCCCTGACTCCTGACCGGAACAGTTCCTCCCGTTTTTCTTTAGCAAGTTCGAAATCGGTGGTCCGTACACCCAGAGTGGGAATGGGAATTGTACGGGCAAAATCAGCCTCACTAATATGCTTGCGGTCATGGGCCTCCATCATGGTCGATACTACGGCGCTAAGCAGGCTAATTGGCCCGGAAATGTTATGGGTTCTCTCCACCGGGTTTTCAGATTCCACCAGACGGAAACCAAAAGTAGGCCAGCCCGGTCTGCCCGGTGTGTCAAACAGCCATACCGGGTAGTTACTTAGGATTCCTCCATCTACAATATAACTTATGAGCCGTTTGCCCTTGCTGTCTTTATATCCCCATAGTACCGGTTGATAAAACAGCGGAATACTCATACTCATCCTTACAGCAGTGGCAACATCCAACTTTTCCGGTTTTAGGCCATAGCCGGCTATGTCCTGGGGAAGAATCAACATCCTGCCTCTGCTGATATCCGCGGCAATAACCCGCAACCGGTAGCAACGCTGCTCATCGTTACGGTATTGCTGCATTATCAGGTCCCCGAAGGTCCGCACTCCTTTGGCAGCCAGCTTTTCCCGGAGCCATTTCTCAAAATAGTTGCCTTTGTATAGACCGTTAGTTATGCCGATACTCAGGGCAGGCCCTAGTACCGGAATCCTGCCGGCTACGAGGGCATCTTTGAGCTGCCTGAAATCTAACGAATCCATAATTTTTTTAATTTCGGCAGCAGTGTAGCCTGCTGCCACCAGGGAAGCGACAATGGCCCCCGCCGACGTACCGGCCACATTTTCCCAGGTATACCCCCTGGCCTCGGCTGCCCACAAAGCTCCCACCAGGGCAATCCCCTTGACACCCCCGCCCTCGAATACCGCATCTGCTTTCATAGGTTCACCCCCTGAACAACACTGGTTCTCCTCCTATAACAATATGGCTGAGACTGTCCGGGGGTCCCTGTTGGGCGGGTATTTGGGCAAAAATAAGAGATCCTCCCACTGGGCAGGACCTCTGAAAAAATTTTCCTCAGGCAGAATCCGGTATGTCCTACATTAAGTTCTGGCCGGGCTTGGAAATATCGCTTAAGGCATCCCCGGCTTCGTTGACAAAAATAGGCTTCACAGCCAGGTCACCTATGGCTACTATACCTACCAGACGCCCGTTGTCTGCCACCGGCAGCCGGCGAATTTGCTCATCAGCCATAATCTGGGCGGCCTCGTGGACATCCATATCCGGGGAACCCAAAATAAGCTCTCTGGTCATGATTTCCTCACAGCGACAGGCCTTAGGGTCCTTGCCGTCCGCAACAGTGCGCAGGACGATATCTCTGTCGGTCACAATCCCTACAATTTTGTCCCCCTCACAAACCGGAATGGACCCTACATTACGGCTCTTCATCTTTTTGGCTGCATCCAGCACTGTGGAACCAAGGCTGACATTTTCCACACTGGAAGTCATAATTTCACGCAGTCTCAATTGCTTCACCCTCCTTTTTGAGCTAGTGTGCCCAAAAAGGAGCCGGTTTACGCAAGACAATGTTTTGTCAGCTTTCCCGCCTTAACTCAAAATCCTCATCCTGCAGGACAGCCTTGTCCTTAACCCTAATAGTCACCTTCATAAAGTCGTTCTCCAGCTTGATTTTCTTTTTCCGCCCATCTTCGGACTGGCGAATTCTGACTCTTAGTTTATCGATTTCTTCAGAGCAGTGGTCAAAGTCAGCCATTTCCAATCACCCCTAAACATTTATTCTGGGTATATAATATGGGCGAAAATCATAATGTGTTACCTTGGAAACCATCATCTTGCTTCTATTTTTTTCCATCAAATGGTTTTATAAATCCGGCCCTCTTTCGGAAAACTAAACATATATCGTATCCTGAAACGGTTGTATAAAAAATTAAACCAGAGGAGGAAATACCTTGAAAAAACCAAACAAAATACACCACAAGCAGGGTACCAAATCAGCCGCAACTGATAAAAAGGGTGGCTTCAAAGAGCCCGTAGAGCAAAATTCCTTTACCTCGGCAGCAGACCGGATTACCCCCTCAGACCCCCAGCATTCCTGGCCTAAGTAAAGGAGAACTCTTGCCTGGGAAGTAAGGCACTCCATGCAATGCTTAAACCGTGTAGATTTCCCCGGCGGGGATTCTACACGGTTCTTTGTTGGGCAACCCTTATTTGCTCTCCTGAGCTGCAGCCAGGGTAAAGGAAAAAACTGACCCTTTACCGGGAGTAGACTCCACCCAAATTTTCTGGCCGTAGCGTTCCAAAATATGTTTCACAATGGAAAGGCCTAATCCCGTCCCGCCAATCTCCCGGGAACGGGCCTTATCTACCCGGTAGAAGCGTTCAAATATCCTCGGCAGGGACTCTTCAGGAATACCAATTCCGGTATCACTGACCTCCACCACCACCTGTTCCTGTTCCCGGCGTGCTTTCACCGACACGCGGCCTCCGGGCAACGTATATTTAATGGCATTGTCCATCAGGTTCAGGACAATCTGGCCCAACAGGTCTTCCTTGATAATTACTTTCGGCAGCCCGGGGTCAAGTTCCAGGCTCAGGCTGATTCCCTTGGCCTCAGCCAGAGGAGTTAGAATTGCCGCCGTTTTGCCCACTACCTGCTCCAACTCTGCCTCCTGGTAGGCAGCTTCAAACCTGGGAGCCTCGATGTGAGCCAGGCTAAGCAGGTCAGCAATGAGCCGGTGCAGCCGGTCGGTTTCTTCATTGATAATCCCCAGGAAGCGCCGGCTGACTTCGCTGTCTTCCATGGCCCCATCCAGCAGGGTCTCCACAAAACCTTTAATTGACGTCAACGGAGTTTTTAGCTCATGGGACACATTAGCTACGAAGTCGGTACGCATTTGTTCCAATTGCCGCAGCCCGGTAATATCCCGGAAAACCAAAGCCACCCCTACGATTTTGGCAGCATCTGAAATTATTGGAGCCCCATGGATGCGCAAAATTCTGTCCGGCCCGGTGGCGCTCTTAAGTTCATCAATTATAACTTTGCGGGAGGCAACCACCTGGCTGACCAGTTCTTCAATCTTATAATTACGGACCAGGCTGAGGATATATTTACCCACTACCTCAGTTTCCCTGCGGCCAAACATCCTTTCAGCTGCCTGGTTCACCAGGATTATCCGCCCATCGGAATCCAGGGCAACCACCCCGTCTCCCATGCTGGTGAGGATAGCCCTGATCTTGTTCTTTTCATTGGAAATATCCTCAATCATATTCTGCAACCCGGTAGCCATGTGGTTTAAGGTGCTGCTTAGATAGCCCAGTTCATCACCGGTGCGCACCTTAACCCTGGTCCGGAAATTACCCTGTGCTAATTCCTGTGCCACCTGGGTCAATTCTCTTATTGGGCTGGTAAAGCGCCTGGCAAGATAGAAAGCCAGGATTGTAGACAAGGCCAGGGCTATTCCCGTGCCCACAATAAGAATTTGCCGTACTTGGGCAACTGATTGGCGGATATTGGTCATCGGGATAGCAAGCCTGAGAACTCCGGGCGCTCAGATCGGAA
>JAJZTU010000202.1 GCA_021848765.1 Bacillota bacterium | reverse complement strand
CGATCTGCTTTTTCCCGGCCCCGGTATTTCCTCATGCAGGTACTGCCGGTAGATATCTAATACCTCCCGGCGCAGTTTTTCATTTTCATCCTCTAATGCATATGCCCTCATCTTCAATTCTTCCAGTTCGGTCAAGATACCCTGAATCTTCTTTTCCAGGGCGCTAATATAGTTAATCAGCTCCATCGGTATTCTTGACCCCCTTGGGATGTTGCAAGGCTTTAATTTCCTTCAAAGGGAGTTCGATTTGCTGCCTGGAATCTTTAAGTTCAACATTAACGGTCTTTTTAAGGATATTTATGGAACAAACTTTTCCCTCTCCCTGGGGAAGTTTTACAGGAGTACCCAAGTCGGGAAATTCCTTTTTTTCCGCCTCATAGGCATCATTTTCATATTTAAGACAGCACATTAACCGTCCACAGGACCCGGAAATTTTGGTAGGGTTCAAAGAAAGATTTTGCTCTTTCGCCATTTTAATCGAAACAGGTTCAAAGTCCCCCAGGAAAGAGTGGCAGCACAATACCCTTCCACAGCACCCCAACCCGCCTACCATTTTGGCCTCATCCCTGACACCAATCTGCCTTAATTCAATCCGGGTCCTAAACACCGAGGCCAGGTCTTTGACCAAGTCCCGGAAATCAATCCGCCCATCTGCGGTAAAGTAAAAAATAATTTTATTGGCATCAAAGGTATATTCCACATCTACCAGTTTCATTGGCAGCTCATGTTCAGTTATTTTTTTCAAGCAAACCCTGTAGGCTTCCTTTTCTTTTTTTGTATTGGCCTCGACCTGGACAGCATCCTCCGGAGTAGCCCTGCGGATTACCTTCTTAAGTGGAGAGACAATTGATTCTTCCTCAACCTGCTTCGGCCCAACCACTACATCGCCATACTCAACCCCCCGGGCAGTCTCCACAATAGCTGAATCTCCCGCTGAAACTCCGGTCTCTGCGGGATCAAAATAATATATTTTCCCAGCTTTCTTAAACCGTATACCTACAACTGTTACCATTTAGTTACCTCCCAACAAGTCTAAAAACATATTTTCCAAAGCCAAGCGGTTATTCACATTGGAGTGTAAATAGCCTTTGGTCCGCTCAATAGCTTCCAGGTTGTTCAGCAACCGGCCCCGGGCAAGTCTTTGGCTGGCCTCCTGCACATCCTCCACCATATCTGCGTTAATCAATAAACCTGATTCCCCTGTGGTTTTCCAGACCAGTAAATCGCGATACCATGCGGCCAGTAAGTCCAGCATGTCCACGAGTTCATCCTTTTTCTTTTCCAGCTCCTCTGCTATTTGAAAAGCCAAAAGGATTTCTCCCTTTAACAGCCTTTGGGCAATATCCACTAGCTTCTGCCTCTGCTGGTCCAAGTCCTCTGACTGGACATACTCCAGGGCCTTGGCTACCAATCCCCGGGCCATGGAGGCAACAAAGACAGCCCTTTCCCTGCTTACCGAGAACCGTTCTACCAAAATATTCTCCAAATCACCGTTGCTCAGGGGAAAAAACTGCATAACCTGGCATCTGGAGACAATAGTGGTCAGCAGGTTATAGGGTTGGGAGGAAATCAGCAAAAACAGCACTCCCTCCGGCGGTTCCTCCAGGATTTTCAGGAAGCTGTTAGCTGCCTCTGTGGTCATTGTGTCCACATCATGGAGGATATAAACCCTACCCTGCCCACCATAGGCCTTATAGTAAACCTTTTGTACCAGTTCACGGATTTGGTCTATTTTTAAGGATGCCCCCAGGGGCTCAATAATCTTCAGGTCCGGGTGGTTCTCCCGCATAAATTTCCTGCAGGAGGGACATTCTCCACAACTATCGCCTGATTCACTGCCCTGTTCACATAAAAAGGCCTGGGCAAAAGCCCGAGCAGTCGTAGTCTTGCCAATTCCCCGGGGTCCCGAGAAAAGATAAGCATGGGCAACCCGGTCCTTCAGCAGCGCATTTTTCAGCACCTGCACAGGTCCTGTATGACCGATAATCTCCCTTAGAAACATATTTTAACCCCAATCTATGCCTTATGAATAGATATCCATCAAAATACCTCTGATTTCATCCAGTTTTCCCAGCACAGACAACTGGTCGGACTGCTCCTCCAAAACCAGCTTAGTCAATTCGTCCAGATGGGTATCGACATTTTGAATCAGGGTATACATCTTATACCTGCCTCTCCGGTCCCATCCCGCTTCCTCTTTGAGCCGGTAGGTCTTACCCACCGCTTCTTTGATAAACTTTTTAACCAGGTCTTTATATAACTTAAGTTCCCTGACTGTCATATTATTAGCCAGTCGCACACCCTGTTTTTCAATATCCTTGAGTAAGTTTTCTAACTGCTGCTGCAGGTGACCATCCTGAGCCCGGTTCAACTGCTCCATAAAGCTTTCCGGTTTGCGCACCTGGCCAAAGCCTTTAATTTCCTTTTCCAGCCCCGGACCCTCTAGTTTTCGATTGGGAAAATCACTGATTTTCATTATTCTTCCCCCAAACTGTTCCAACCCGTACTTGCAGAAAGTCCTTGACAGCCAATGCTACTGCCTGCCTAACCTGCTCAATTTGTCCGGAGGCATCAATGATGCGGCAACGCTCAGGTTCCTTTGCCGCTATGGCCAGATACCCTGCTCTCACCCTTTGGTGAAACTCAAGGGCCTGTCCCTCAATCCTATCCACACCCGCCCCGTTTAGGCGTCCGTTGATTATTCTACCCAGCCCTACCTCAGAAGGCACATCCAAAATCAGGGTCAGGTCGGGCTTGAGTCCACCGGTGGCTATGGAGTTTACCCTTTCCAGGAATTCCAAATCCAGATTTCTTCCGTAGCCCTGGTAAGCCAGTGTGGAATCAATATAACGGTCACACACTACTGCATCTCCCCTGGAGAGGGCCGGTAAAATCAGTTCCTGGACATGCTGAGCCCTGTCCGCTGCATAAAGTAATACTTCCGCCTTATCAGTCATTTTCCCGTGCTCAGGATTTAATAACAAGTTCCTGATGGCAGTCCCCACAGATGTACCTCCAGGTTCACGGGTAGTTATCACTGTGTAACCCTGCTCTACGAGGATTTCGGCAATATTTTGGAGCTGACTGGTCTTGCCGGCGCCATCCGGGCCTTCCAAGGTGATTAGCAATCCTTTCATGTGCGTCCCTCTTTTTAAGGATTTTACTTAATCGCTCACAATTCTGATCCGGTCCTCAAACTTACAAATTACAGCTGCCTTTTCTGCGGTAATCTCCTCGCCGGGACAAACCACCGGAATCCCAGGCGGGTAGGGTATAACAAACTGCCCGGCTGCTTGTCCGATAGCCTCCGGTAGGGGAACTTCTTTTCCCCTGGCAAACCAAGCATCCCTGGGTGTAAGCAGTTGCTTGGCACCTTGCCAACTATAATGAAAAAGTTCCGGTGGGTCTGACTGATTAGTTAGACTCGGGTTATTAGTCCGGTTCAACTCATTGTTTCTATTCAACTTGTTATTTTGGTTCAATTTATTATACTTATATAACTGGGAACATGCCTCCACCAATTTCAGACAATCTTCTTCAGTGTTTCCAGGGGCAAGAATGAACAACACATTTTTGGCATCAGCAAGCTCACACTCCAGATTAAAGACGGTGCGCAGGATGTGTGCAGCTTCTTCACCCTTTAAACCAATACCTTCAAAGTTAATCAATAGCTTCAGCGGATCCCACAAAAAACCGTTGCCCTCCAGTAAGTCAGCCTCATCAAAACATTTGATTCCCGGTATCCCGGCGAGCTCCTTCCTGATGCTGTTTGCCCATTTTAAGAGCCTGTCCAAAATCTGCCTTCCCCCGGTAGCCATTTGTCTCCGGGAAAGATCCAGCGATGCCATGAGCAAATATGACGGGCTGGTGCTCTGAACCATCCTCAACGCTGCACGTAACCTCTCCAGGTCTATCCTGTCACTGCCTACATGCAGTAACGCACTCTGGGTAAGGGAAGCAGTCATTTTATGGGTACTTTGCACCCAAAGGTCTGCTCCCGGTTTCCCTGCCGAAGCAGGAAGCCGGGGATGGAAAGGCAGATGTGCCCCATGAGCTTCGTCCACCAGTACCGGCTTTCCAAAATTCCTTGCCTCCTGAACCAAACCCGCCAAGTCACTGCAAACCCCGTAATAGTTTGGGTTCAACAGTAAGACGGCTCTGGTTTCAGGGTTATCCTGCAATACCCTGTGCAGGTGTTCCCTGGTGATTCCCAAGATCAGGCCGGCACTTGGATTCAGCTCCGGGTAAATATAGACAGGTTCAACCCCGCTCATGATTAAAGCGGTATGCACTGAGACGTGAGCATCTCTTGGAATTATCAGCTTGTCTCCCGGACGGCAGCAAGCCAGAACCATAGCCTGAATTCCACAGGACGCTCCATTAACCAAAAAAAAGCTATGCCTGGCCCCGCAGGCCTGAGCGGCGAGAGCTTGGGCTTCCTGGATTGCTCCCCGGGGAAAGTGCAGGTTATCCAGTCCCGGTAATTCAGTTAAATCCAACTGGGCAAAACCGGTTCCCGCCAACTGCAACAATTCAATAGCTAAACCCTTTCCATGCTTATGTCCGGGGGTATGGAAAGAAACCCGTTTTTTTAAACAAAAATCTTCCAGAGCTTCCCACAATGGAGCTCTATCCTGATTTAAGGCCATTCCCTGTCTGCCCTTTCTTTGTACCAGGAAGCTATATAACGTAAAATGCTATGTCTTTAGTCTGACGACAATTTGATTATAACACTTATGGCACAAAATTGCTAATAAACCTTGTTTTTCTCGCGCTTACTCTGACGTACTCCGGCGGAACGCTGGATGGTCTGGTAATTGTTTTAACTAATATAAGCCTACGAACAGGCAAAAATAGATTTAAAGCGGTGCCGGGGAAAGGAGTAACCATAATGAAAAAAAATACTGTCATTGACCCGGAAAAACTCTCTAAAAAATATAAATTTAATGTAAATAAAGTTATTCGTGCCTGGAAAAAAGGCTTATCTGATCTGGAGATTTCAGCTAGTCTGGGAGTGGATTTCTTTATGCTTAAGCAGTTACGTTTCGAAGTGGAATCCGAACATATGCGGGCCAGGTATCTTCGCTGGTTAGAAAAGCTACAATAAAAAAGAACCAATGCAGAGCATTAGTTCAGGTAACCAACATTTGTTTTATTTCTCGTAACAGCCAGTCATAGTGCGGATTTTTAGAGTGAGTTAATAATATGTGTCCTTCGCACTGGGCACAAACGTATTTGCCTCTTAAAAAGAAACCACCTGTACCGGTTTCCCCGAAAGATTGCCCACACAACCGGCAAACTATCTCCCCTGTTGCATGCATTCTTTGCCACCCCTTCATAATACACGTATATTCAGAGTATAACCGCCCAGGACCACTGACAAACCTTCTCTCCTACCCTATTTTATTCGTTCACCTGAATTTTGTTTCGTTATTTTTACCAGTCGAAGGTTTTATTTAAGCTGTTGAGATTACCGGTTAAAATCATTGGATAACTGTTTACATTTCGACAAAAAATAGGTATTATTTTTATAAGAATATATCTTTAAGGCCAGAGTAGTTTAGGGCAGGTGAATTAGTTGATAAATCTTGAAAGTCTGTTAATGCTGGTCAGAATGCAGCAACTCCAACAACTCCAAGGGATTTTTTCCCCTGAAGAAACCCAAAAATCCCTGGACTCCAATCCTTTTTCCTTTGCCGAGATTCTGGCAGGCCTCCTGGGGGAATCTGCTTTGTTTCAAGGCAGTGAATCAAGCTTAGGTAATCTGACAAATAGTGCTAATACGAACACCGCGCCTCCTCAAACAGAGAAGGCTGGCGATACCAATAATTTAACGGACCTGGATGCTATTTTTGAAAATTTTGCTTCCCAATACAGGCTGCAACCCCATCTGCTTAAGTCTGTTGCTAAGATTGAGTCTAATTTCGACCCCCAGGCAATATCCAAAGCCGGCGCACAGGGAATTATGCAACTAATGCCCAAGACCGCGGAAGGTTTGGGTGTTAAGGATACCTTTGACCCTATTGAAAATATTGAAGGTGGTGCGAAATATCTTCGCCAGCTTTTAGACCGGTTTGATAATAACATTTCATTGGCTTTAGCCGCGTACAACGCAGGCCCGGGAGCGGTAAACAAATATGGGGGAATCCCACCCTATAAGGAAACCCAAAACTATGTTAAAAAAGTTATGGACAACATGGTCGATTTAATCGGATAATTATCGTCTGCAGCTTCTATTCAGATAGTATATCAATTTAAATAAATGTATCAGACAATAAGAAAACCTCTAT
>JAJZTU010000201.1:5811-6301 GCA_021848765.1 Bacillota bacterium | reverse complement strand
GCCAGGGAATTATGGCATCCAGCCAGACCTCTGATTATGTAGAGGGCGTCACAGCCTTCTTTGCGAAACGTCCCCCGGTGTTTCAGGGAAAATAGCACCGGAGCATGAAGAAACAGGAGTCGATTCGGGACTCCTGTTTTCTAATACCTTGATTGCCTGCTTCTTAATACTTTTATTGTTATCGCCCATTATTCTCCAAACAATATTCTTGCCAGCCAGGACTTCTCCACCTGCACAGCCTTATAAGGACAAAGCTCCTGACAGCAAAAACAGCGTATACAGTTGGACTCCTCCACTTGCGGCCGCCCGTCGGGGAGGCTGATAGCCTTTGCCGGGCAGCACCGGGCACACTCGCCGCAGCCCGCACACAACTCCGGACTGAAGGCCAGCCGGGGCTTGAGCATACCGCTTAAACGGCCGGCAAGAAACTTGGGCAGGTAATTGTCCGCGAAATTGATAGTGTAACTCCGCGGACGCTTGAAATTGAGGG
>JAJZTU010000201.1:0-5801 GCA_021848765.1 Bacillota bacterium | reverse complement strand
GGTCAGCAGCAGGCCTACCTTCCTGGGGGTTCCCGCTGTTGGCCCATCCCCTTCCATCCCTAGAATCCCGTCCATGATGTTCAGCGAGGGTTTTAAGAGAGTGTAGATGTCCACAAGCAGATTGGCAAAGTCCTCGTAACGGGGCATTTTGAAATGATATTCCGCCTTTTTCATCCCCGGAATAGATCCATAGAGGTTTTTGACCGCTCCACTGTAGGTGGTCATGGAGTGGGTTTTCAGCTTGGGCAGGTTGATGATTACATCAGCCTCAGCCAGGGGGGTAATTATGGGAAGGCTTCTGATTACCACCCCTTCCGGGTGGGGACAAGTTTTTTCCCCGGTGTCAAAGTTCAGTCCGGCCCCGGTTTTCGCGGCCACCTCAGTCATTCCGCAAATATCATAGATGCCTTGCAGGCCTTTTGCTGTGTGAAAGGGTCCGCCCGGGCTGTCACAGATCAGGGGAATCCCCCCTACCCTGAGAACTTCTTTGGCCACAGCCATTACAACCAGGGGGTGGGTGGTTACCGCCTCCCGGGGGTTTTTCTTCATAACCAGATTGGGTTTTAAGGCCACTTTTTGGCCTGGCCTGACGAAGGCCTCCATTCCTCCCAGATGGGCAAGACAAACCCCGACACCCCTGGCTACCAACTCTTCTTCATAGTCCTCGCAGCGTACTATTGCAACCGGCACAAAAGCACCCCATTATATTTTTTCAATCGTCCTGGAATAAAGCTAACGGGTCAGACCCTTTAAGAGTTCCGTAAAGCCGGGAAAGGAAATGTTGATACACTCAGGGTTTTCAATGACCGTTTCACCCTCGGCAACCAGACCGGCTACCGCCATGGACATCGCCATCCGGTGGTCATGATAGCTCTGACATCTAGCCCCTTTTAGCGGAGTTCCCCCGAGGATACGCAGTCCGTCAGGCCTTTCCTCCACCTGCACACCAAACTTGGACAGCTCATTTACCACTGCCACAATGCGGTTAGTTTCTTTCACTTTAAGTTCCTGGGCATCTTTGATGACAGTTTCCCCTTCCGCCATAGCAGCAGCCACAGCCAGCACAGGAATCTCATCAATAAGCCTGGGGATGATGTCCCCTCCGATAGTAACTCCCTTTAGGGAACTGCTCCTCACCAGTATATCAGCAACCGGCTCCCCGGATTCTTCCCGCTGATTCAGCAGTTCAAAACCGGCGCCCATGTCCTCCAGGACCTCCAGAATGCCGTCCCGGGTAGGGTTAATCCCAACATTTTGCACCAGTAGTTCACTGTTAGGGACAATGCTGGCTGCTACTAAAAAAAAGGCTGCCGAAGAAATGTCCCCCGGTACCGTCACCTTCCTGCCCTGAAGGTCCGGCCGGCCGGTCACTGTTACCCGGTTGCCGTCTTCTTGCAAGCTGCCGCCAAAGTACCTGAGCATCCTTTCGGTATGGTCTCTGGATTTTACAGGTTCCTCCACTGAGGTCGCTCCATCACAATAGAGACCTGCCAGGAGGATAGAGGATTTCACCTGGGCGCTGGCAACTGTAGATTGATAGTGAATTGGGCGCAGGTTCTCCCCTTGGATAGCCAGTGGGGCCAGGGTTCCACCCTCCCGTCCCCAGATCTTGGCCCCCATTTCCGCCAGGGGCCTGGTTACCCGGCCCATGGGCCTGCGGCGTATGGTCCGGTCCCCTGTGGCCGCTGCAAAAAAGCGCTGTCCGGCCAGTATCCCCAGCATCAGCCGCATAGTGGTCCCGGAGTTGCCAACGTCCAGAACCTCTTCAGGTTCAGTCAGACCCTCCAGGCCTTTACCATGGACTGTCACCGTGGTGGAACCCAGTCCTTCCATTTCAATTCCCATAGCCCGAAAGCACCTGGCGGTACTAAGGCAATCCTCCCCGGTAAGGAAATTATGGATTTCTGTCCTTCCCCTGGCCAGGGAACCCAGCATTATTGCCCGGTGGGAGATGGACTTGTCTCCCGGGATGGAGATGGTCCCTTGAAGACCTGATGCTTTGGTCACATGCAGCATAGTGATTCTCCTCATGTTTCACAGTATCATTTTCAATGTACAACAGTTAGCGCCTCTGCGTAAATGTACAGCAGTTAGTACCGTTGCTTAGCCACAATTCCTTTGGAGCGCAAAATACGTACAGCAGCTTCATCACTTCCGGGAGCGGTAAAGCCCAGGCGGATTGTGCCGCCTTCCCCTTCCCGGACCCGGAGGATTTCAATGTCGGAAATATTGATACCCTCTTCTGCCAGGATAGCGGCAACCTGAGCGATCATCCCCGGTTGATCAGGAACGGTTATTACAATTTCATACAGTTCCGGCCAATAGCCTTTGAGCTTAGTAGGTACCTGTTTGCGCACTTCCCTGGCGGTTTCCAGTTCACGGTAGATGGAATCACCGGCGGTCCCCTGAATATCCTCCTCCAGCATGGACAGGGTTTCCTTGAACTTTCCAATCAGGTCCAGGACATGTTCCCGGTTGGAAAGAAAGATATCCCGCCACATGGTGGGATTGCCCATGGCTACCCTGGTGGTATCCCTGAACCCCCCCGCCGCCAGAAGCAGCGTACTGGGATGCTCTTGCCGGACCTTCCCGACTGTGTTCACCAGAGTTGCCGCAATTAGATGCGGCAAGTGGCTGACTGCGGCCACCATACGGTCGTGTTCCTCCGGGGCAAAGGTCATCACCCTGGCCCCCAGGGCCGCGCACAGAGTGGAAACCTTATGTAAAGCCAGCTCGTTAGTCTGCGCGGTCGGGGTCAACAGGTATACCGCATTTTCAAATAAATAGGCGTCTGCCCCCTTGACCCCGGCCTGTTCCGACCCGGCCATGGGATGCCCGCCCACAAAGGATATCTGCGGAGGCAAGAGCTCCTCTGCATCCCTAACCACCCTTTCTTTGGTACTGCCCACATCACTGACAATAGTTCCAGGGGTTAAATAGGGAGTAATCAATTTAAGTATATTCCGGTAAGCTCCCACCGGTGTGGCCATAACCACCAAATCCGCACCGTGCACACCTACGGCCAAGTCAGTAGTACCCCTGTGAATAGCCCCTGTTTCCCGGGCCAGATCCAAGTTCTCCAAACCTACGTCCACTCCCACCACCTCGCCGGCCAAGCCCCGGCGAATGACGGCCATGCCCAGAGAACCCCCGATAAGCCCAATCCCGATAATACAAATACGTTTGAAAAGCTGGGCCATGCCATACTTCCTTTCTAAGTAACTCACGTGAAGCCTAGCTCTGACATGAAACTCCTAATTTAAGCTACCCCAGCTTCCGGCCCATCACCGGGGCAATTTGACGGATTTCCTGCATTAAAACCCGGAAATTCTCCGGAGTAAGGGATTGCGGGCCATCTGACATCGCCTCAGCCGGACTGCAGTGAACTTCTACCATGAGGCCGTCAGCTCCGGCGGCAATTGCAGCGCGAGCCATAGGCGCCACCAGTTTCCATTTCCCGGTGCCATGGCTGGGATCAACGATAACCGGCAGGTGGGACAGATTTTTTACCGCCGGAACAGCGTTCAAATCGAGGGTATTGCGGGTGTAAGTTTCATAGGTCCGGATACCGCGCTCGCAGAGGATGACATTGTAGTTGCCTCCAGCCATAATATATTCCGCAGCCATCAGCCATTCCTCAATAGTGGCCGAAGGTCCCCGCTTCAGCAGCACAGGCTTATCAGCTTTCGCAACTTCTTTCAGCAGGAAAAAGTTCTGCATATTGCGGGCTCCGATTTGCAGGATATCAGTATAGTTAGCCACAAGTTCTACAGTCCTCGGGTCCACCACCTCGGTCACAATAGGTAGGCCGGTCTGCTCCCTGGCCTCGGCCAGAATCTTTAGTCCCTCTTCCTCCAAGCCCTGAAAGGCGTAGGGTGAAGTCCTGGGCTTAAAGGCCCCTCCTCTGAGCAGGGTAGCCCCTGCCTCTTTGACCTCATGGGCGACCTCCAAAAGCTGCCCCCTGCTCTCTACAGCGCATGGCCCGGCCATTACATGAAGTTGTTCCCCACCGATGGAGATATTGCCAACCTTCACTACTGTACCTTGCTCCTTGAATTCCCGTCCTGCCAGCTTAAATTGCTGGAGAATAGGCACCAACTTATCCACCCCCGGCATGGCCTCCAGAGCCAGTTGTGAAAGCCGCGTCTTATCGCCGATTGCACCGATGATTGTCCGTTCTACCCCTTCTGAAAGGTGAATTTGAAAACCGGCACCGGTTAGTCTGTCAATAACCCTTTGAATTTCCTCTTGCTTGGCACCGTGATTCATTACCACTATCATTTCTGTGTCCTCCTTTAGTTAAGTTCACTCACATTTGTAGGATTGGTGGTGAGCATGGAGAACCTCAAAAAATTTTTACTTCCACGTTTTAAAGTTTCAGTCAACGCTTTTATTGTAGTTTTCCAAGGGCGGTAACTTTCATTCTAACGCCAAGAACTATTTATCCTCCGGTATCAAAAAAGGCACTCCAAAATAGGAGTGCCCTGGTCTCACTCGTAACCATTCCTATCCCTCCTACCATTCTACTGTTCTACTGTGCTACCGTAATACCTTTTGATCTGACCTGCCTGGTGCGATCATGGCAAGGTTAATTGCTACAGAAGAAACTTTTTAACTTTCCACATGTAATCCTGCTTTATCCAACCATCCTACATAGTCTTATGCTAACACAGGGGCCCTTGGAATTGCAAGCAAATTTTTGTTAAGATATTGTTAGTGAAATACATGTTGACAAGGGATTTTACCCATGCTAAATTAAAAATTGATATAATGAAACTTGAACTCTGAAAACTAAACCTGAGCTAAGCCTGACGAGCAAGATTGAGCTGAGTTGAGACGACTCGAGAGAATTCGGGGTGAGTACCAGTACATTGTACTGGTATTTTTTATTGTACGTTATTTCACAAGCATCTGAGGAGGGTAACCATGGTCGAACAAGCTTTAATCACCGAAAATGATACTCCTGCCGGCGCAATTAACACCGGTAAACCGGAGGATCACGGCATACAGGTTAATTCCGCCGGCGGGGATAATACCACCCTTCAGGCCCGGCCTCTGGTCCGGAAATTCACCTCCGGCCCGGCCCCGGTGGAGGTGTATGAGAAGTTAAAGGAACTTCCCTACAGCTTCTTTCTGGACAGCGGAATGAACCCTTTAGGTCTTGGAAGGTACTCTTTTGTGGGGTTTGATCCTTTTCTAATCTTCCAGAGCAAAGGTGACCGGATACAGGTCACAAGGAAAGATGCTGTGGAAACCTCTACAGGCAATCCTTTTCAGGCCCTGAAGGTTTTATTGGGCAACTACTCGATACCTCGGCTCCCGGAACTTCCTCCCTTCCTGGGAGGTTGTGTAGGTTACTTCGCCTACGACCTGGGAGAACAGTTGGAAATCCTCCCTTCCCTGGCAGAGGACGATTTGGGTATTCCTGACTGCATTCAGGGCTTTTATGATACCGTGCTTATCTATGACCATCAGGATAGCGTTTGGCTGATCTCCTCTACCGGCCTTCCGGAAGCTGACCCTGACCTGCGCCGTAAAAGGGCTGAACAAAGGCTGGTTGAAGCTGCAAACATTCTGGATGATAAAATCCGAGATGCTACAGCTCTTTGGCCAGACGGGACACAGGAAGTCAGCGCCGCCGGAAATTTTAGCGTTAGTCCCGAACACCATTCCGGCTGGAGCAAAGCGGCTGAATTACCTGAAGCAAGCGCCGACTTGGGGGGATACCTGCGGACCCACTTCACCCCGGAGGAATACCGCCGGGCAGTACAAGCTGCCAAGGACTATATTGCCGCCGGAGA
>JAJZTU010000200.1:5956-6415 GCA_021848765.1 Bacillota bacterium | reverse complement strand
TTCTACAAGGAGAATTTGCCTCCCCATAATGTTGCCTTCGACCTTAGCGGGGATGAGTTGGACCAAACCTTAAACTTCTAAACTAATACGGCTTATTACGACCGGTCGTAACTGCTCCAAAGGACTTGCAGCTAAACGGGATTTTGATGTATCATTGAACTAACCGGAAACTGCAAGGGGGGTAGCCAAGGTGAAGGTAGAAGTCAGAGTTTTTGCCGGACTGCAGAAATACATTAACGGAGTTTCATCCGGTGTGCCCTTTGAGGTAGAGTTGGGTCCCGAAGCCACAGGCATGGAATTGCTGAACAAACTCGATATTCCTAAAGAAGAAGCCTTTGTGTTCATGGTTAATGGCTGCCGGGTAGTGCTGGGGAGTGTCCTTAAAGAGGGGGACCGCATTGGAATTTTCCCACCGGTGGGTGGGGGTTAAGCGTAGATATCCGAAATTTGGGTCCTGGT
>JAJZTU010000200.1:0-5946 GCA_021848765.1 Bacillota bacterium | reverse complement strand
ACCCCAAATATTTTCCGGGATTGCCGTCAGCGGATCTGCACCCGGTATTTCCGCAGCCAGGTATCCACCTGGAGCAGATAGGCGAAAAGCTGGGCATCGGTCATAAGTTGGCCGAACCAGGGGCGGCCAAAGGCTGCCTCATTTGCTAAGGCCATTGCCCGGACGGCTGTGGTGTCAATCAACGGGAGCAGGGGTGAGCCGGAGTCGTCCAGGGTTTGCAGGAGCAGTTGGCGGACAGCAGCCAGATAGGCAGGGTGGTGGGTCTTCGGGTAAGGGCTTTTGCGCCGGGTGAGGACATCGTTTGGCAGGAGGCCAATGAGCGCCCGGCGCATGATGCCCTTTTCCATATTGTCGCAAATCTTCATGGCCCAGGGGATGTTCCAGACGTATTCCACCAGGCGGTGGTCGGCGAAAGGAACCCGCACCTCAAGGCCGGTAGCCATACTCATGCGGTCCTTGCGGTCAAGGAGGGTCGCCATGAACCAGGTGATATTCAAGTAAAACATCTCCCGCATCCGCGCATTCAGGGGGTCTTCGCCCGGCAGGCGGGGGACTTCCGCAAGTGTTTCCTCGTAACGCTGGGCCATGTACTGTTTAGGCCGGATAACCTGCAGCAGTTCGGGGGCGAAGATGCTCAGCTTGGTTTCCAGTCCCCGTGACCAGGGGAAAGTGCCGGAGGCCAGAGCCTCCTCACTGTGAAACCAGGGATAGCCGCCGAAAACTTCATCGGCACACTCGCCCGATAAGGCGACAGTGGACTGTTTTTTGATTTCCCGGCAAAACAGGTAAAGGGAAGAGTCCACATCAGCCATACCCGGCAGGTCACGGGCAGTCATGGCCGTAGTCAAGGCTTCTACAAGTTCAGGGGTATCGATGAACACCGGGTGATGGCAAGTGCCAAAAAATTCTGAGACAACCGGTGCCCATGGGGAGTCGGAGTTAGGCTGGAACTCATTTACCTGGAAGTGGCGGTCATTATCGACATAGTCCACGGAGTAGGTATGGAGCGGTCCCAAGCCTGCCCGCCGGAAAGCATCGGAGGCGAAAGCTGTGATTGCACTTGAGTCCAGGCCGCCTGACAGCAGGGTACAGACAGGCACATCGGCCACCAACTGGCGCTCAATTGTGTCTTTTAACAGGGCGCGGACTTTGGCGGCTGTGGTGTCCAGGTCATCTTCGTGGGGCCTGCTTTCCAGGAGCCAGTACTGACGCCTGTGGATACCTTTCCGGTCGTAGAGCAGGCAGTGCCCGGGCCTAACTTCGGAGATCCCGCAAAAGACTCCGTGCCCCGGAGTGCGGGACGGGCCCAGCACAAACACCTCGGCCAAACCCCCGGCATCCACCTCTGGGTTAATGGCCGGGTGGGCAAGGAGCGACTTCAGTTCTGAGCCAAACAGGAAGGCACTGCCGCGCTGGGCATAAAAGAGGGGTTTAACACCCAGGCGGTCGCGGGCCAGGAACAGGCTTTGGTCAGCCTCGCTCCAGACGGCAAAAGCAAAAATGCCATTAAGTCGCTGGACACACTCCGGCCCCCAGTGCATATAGGCTACCAGCAGCACTTCGGTGTCGGAGTGGCCGCGAAAGGTGTGCCCGTGGCCTTCCAGTTCCCGCCGCAGTTCGGGCGTGTTGTACAGTTCCCCGTTATAGGAGAGGACATAGTTAAACTCTCCGCGCCGGCGAATCATGGGTTGGCCACCGCCGGTGGGGTCAACCACTATCAGGCGGCGGTGACCCAGGGCGGCTCGGGGGGATAGATACATTCCGGCGGCATCCGGCCCGCGGAAGGATAGGGTTTCGGTCATGGCCTCCAGGATGGGGCCTTGCTGGGTGAGATCCACCTCCCAGTCAATCCAGCCAGTTATTCCGCACATTGGTCTTCATCCTCCTTTATTAATGATGAGCCTCCGGGACTTGCCCTGAGGAGGAAAAAAGCAAAAAGACACCCGGGTGCAAGTTTTTCCAACCTGCGCTTAGGCGCCATTGCCCGCTAATGGATGTCATTATCCACTAGCATAGTATGAAGGAGGAAGCACAAAGATGCTTGACCAAGAAGGGGATATCTAAACAGAATTCACAGCTGAAAATAGACATAAGACACGTGTTAATATAAACATAAACCACGTGTTAAGCGCTATGTTTCGAAACGTTAAATATTACCGCCATGTTCACGCAAAATTTCCCGGGCTTTATCCATGTGGTCTGTATGGGTCACCACTGTAACCAAAAAAGCATTTCCCCCGGCTAAGCCGTATCCCTCGCTGGCCATGCCGTTGTTGGAGGGATCTGCTGCCATGAGCACCCGGGCATCGGCTCCCCCGGAAGGACTGGCATCAGCAGAGAAAATAGTCAATCCGGTTTGGTTGAGGGCTTGGCCGGCAATGGGATTATTATATTCGGTATCATAGGTACTGCCGTAACGGCTTACCCGGTCCACCTGGATTATGGAGTAGCCGGCTGCTTCCAGGGCTGCTTTGGCGGACTGGGCCTTAGTGCTGCTGGGGAAATAGGCCAGCAGGGATTTTTCTCCCGGGTTGAGTTGCATTTTTGTCAGCCTCCGATCTTTTGCAACAGTGCTTAGTTTTTGTACATATTTAGGTTTCCTCACGGACACTGAGCTATACCCCGGAAACAGCAATTTTTTTTCGAACGGTAGAATATTTTTTTAATAAATGTGCTAAACTCTAACTATATGGTAAAAATAGAGTGTTGACCGTTTGAGGGTAGTTCGCTATACTGAAAATGTATAAGAGCCCGCTGCGGGATCTAACCGGGCGGCAGAATAAACACCCCGTCTGGGCTCAGTTTTTGACGGGCAAATAAGCTCCAAGGGATTGGCTGCCAATGTCCAATCCCTTGCTGATTTTAAGGAGAGTTGCATGAAGAGGGTTATGATATTTATTGATGGTAGTAACTTCTACCATGGCTTGAGGGCAAATGTAGGTAAAACAAGTATAGATTTTGCCAGGTTCAGCAAGCTATTATGCGGGCCGGACCGGGAGCTTATCCGGACATATTATTACAATGTCCCTTTGAATAAAGATGATGATGCTGATAGATATAAAAAGCAACAAAACTTTTTGGAACAATTATATGAAACCCCGCTTTTGACGGTAACCTTAGGGCGCCTGGAGCGCAGGGGTTTGACTTATGTTGAAAAGGGTATCGATGTACATATTGCGGTGGACATGCTGAGTTTAGCCTATTGCAATTGCTATGATGTGGGGATTTTGGTGAGTGGTGATGCGGATTATGTGAAAATGGTAGAAGAGGTGAAGCGCCTGGGCAAACATGTGGAAGTGGCCTATTTTGCTGTGGGACAATCCTTTCATTTGCGGAATGTAGCGGACCGGATGATCGTACTCACTGAGAATTCCCTCCGGGAATGCTGGGTATATTGATAATGCTGGGTATATTGATAATTGCACCCCTACGGTAGCTCTGATATAATATTGCACATAATGAATTTTGGAAAGGGTGATATTTTTGGCCACTAATATGTTTGTTACCGGTATCCCAAATGGGACATCCTTGGATATCCAGCGGGGAACAGCCCTGTTTCTGGTTAGAAGTCTGGTTAAGTCAACAAAAATCGATGCTGAAGGCAATGGTACATATGATCCCATGCGGATTAATCAACTTTCAGGCTGCCTGGGCATTACCCTCGAGGAGGCTAAAGAAATTTGTAAACGAGTGCTGCAGGGAGAAGTGGAGGAAGCTGTAATCGACGAGTATTCCTCCCGGAGTCAAGGGCTCAAGGAAGAAACCACTGCTATGATTAGCGGAAAGCTTAAGGATATAAGAGGCTAAAATTGTAAATTAAGTCCTGGTGAATGACTGTGCCAGGACTTAATTATTTATGGTATAATGACTATAAATAACATTGAGCCAGGTGATGACTATGGCCCATAAATCCATGTCCCAATTAAAAAGAAATCATTTCCGGATTAAGGTCCAACTACCGGTGGAGTTTTTAATTGTAAAATATCTGAATCAACCGGTGGAGCACCTGAAGGACAAGCAGGGTAAAGGAGCTATCCATGACCTGGGAGAAGGTGGCTTAAGCTTTTTTTCCACGCTGTCTCTACCCGTGGATATGGTTATCCGCCTCCGCTTTTTCCTGCCTGGGACCGGGGATTACGGTGAACTGTGCCGGGTTGTCAGAGTCAGGGCTGTGGGGAATCGCTGGCTGATTGCTGTACAGTTTTTGAATATGGGTGGGAAGCGCCGGGAGCTTTTGCGCCAGTTTATTTCCCAAGAGGTTAAAAGGAAGGTCCGGATTGTGGAGTACATGTAGGCACTAACTTTTTGGGGTGATATTATGGAAAGTATTTATAGAATTATCGATGCCAACTTCAACCGGGCCAGGGAGGGCCTGCGGGTGTTGGAGGAAGTGGCCCGGTTTTGCCTGGATGAAAGGGACCTTTCGGAAGGACTGAAGGGGGCACGCCATCTCCTGGGTGAGGCTGCGGGGAAGCTGCCGGCCGGATACCGGGACCTGCTGGCTGCACGGGATGTGGAAGGTGATGTGGGGGCTGGTACTTTTGGGGCTTCAGAGCGGGAACGCACGGACTTAGACCACCTGGTGGTGGTAAACAGCAAGCGGGTCCAGGAGGCAACCAGGGTTTTGGAGGAGTTTACCAAGCTGTTATCTCCTGAGGTTGCCAGGCTGTGCAAACAGTCTCGTTTTAAGAGTTATGAGTTGGAACAGCAACTGGTTTTCCGGGTCCGGGAACCAAAGGCAAAGGCGGGAAAGGAGTGTAGCGGGATGAAGGATTGGGAATTGTATGTGATTACCGGAGAGCACTGGTCCCTGGGCCGGCCCACTGTGGAGGTTATGGAGCAGGCTATTAAGGGTGGGGCTCAGGTTATCCAGTTGCGGGAAAAACACCTCCCTATTCAAAAGTTAATTGCTCTGGGGCAGGAACTGCGGGAACTTACCAGACGCTATGGGGTCACCTTTATTGTCAATGACCGGGTGGATGTTGCTGTGGCTGTAGATGCCGACGGCGTGCACCTGGGGCAGGATGATTTGCCGGTGGCGGCAGCAAGGAAAATACTTGGCCCGGATAAGCTTATCGGGATTTCCACCCATTCGGTGGAACAGGCCCTGAGGGCCGAAGCTGAGGGCGCGGATTACATAGGGGTCGGGCCGGTGTTTGCCACCCAGAGTAAGGAAGATGTCTGTGCCCCGGTAGGATTGGAGTTAGTGAGTAAGGTTAGCAATTTGGTGAAGATACCTTTTGTGGCCATCGGGGGAATTAAGGCCTACAATGTGGCCGAGGTGGTAAAGGCCGGGGCTTCCTGTGTGGCGGTGATTACCGGGGTGGTCGGTGCGGAGGATGTGGCCGGGGCGGCCCGGGAGTTGCGAGAAAAGCTGGCCGCGGCAAAACTTTCGCAGGCCTAAAGTCCTTTTATTTTTGCTCAAAGCTAACTTGGTTAGCTGTATATAGAGTGCCCCCCGGGGGATAGGAGACCCAAAAGTAAACCGCCTTGGCAATTCGGGGTGCACCGGTACTGCTTACCCAGAGGAGGAGTTCCTGGGGGGTGTCGGGGGAGATGTGACCCTCGCCGGTTTTAAGGGTAAACTTGGGGGCCTGGGGTTTAACCTTGACAATGTAATAGTCCTGGCCATTTATACTACTCACGCCCACTTTTTCCAGGGCTTGGGGGTAGGGCCGGAGATAGAGAAAGGGATACTGCTCCAGGCCGGTGACCCGGGAATAGGTATAGGGGACCCTGGACAGCAGGGAGGTTTTTACTTTACGCCAACCTTTACCGGCTATTGGGTCCTTAGGTCCAGGTGGCAGGGTTTGCCGGTTTTGCCGGGTAGCTACTGTTAAAAGCAGTTCCTCCCATCCCTGGGAGGAGGGTTTGGACCACAGGGAATTGCCCTTTTTGACTATGCTGAGTTCATCGGCGTCCAGGGCTTCCCGGTAAAGGAAGAGC
>JAJZTU010000199.1 GCA_021848765.1 Bacillota bacterium | reverse complement strand
GAAATGTCCTGTTCGTAGCTCTCAACTAACTGGGCCACTTTATTTTTAGCTCCGATAAAACCTAACTCAATTTTACTTTCAGAGCAAATTATGTTAAGGACATGATTAGACCAGAGTTGCTTGCGGGTGTAATAAAACATATGCTTGGTTTCACACAGGACACAGGGGATCTGCAGCCAAAATTTTTTCCGGTTTTTTGTTCCCAGGATGAGCTTGGTGGCGCCACAACTACAGCCGATTTGCACTGTCTTCTGTCCCGCAAAAGCAAACAGCGAAAGCTGATGCTGCTCAAACTTTCCGCACATGGGACAGCGCAGGGCAATTGACGTTTCAGTGGTCAGTAACATTCTTAACACCCCTCTCGTTAAGGTGATAATTCGCCACCAATAAAAAAAATCCTTTTTTTTGTCACCGGAATCCCCTAATTTGTATGAACAATTCCAGCATTTATTAGCTAATCCAGGTGAGGGCTTTATTTGGATGAACTAAACCAGCGGCTTCGGAGGACTAGGCCAGAGCCTTTCTTACCAATCCTCGGACTTCGTTAATATCAAAAGGCTTGGTCACATATTCTGTAACACCCAGCGCCATGGCTTCAGCAACAATCTCCAGCTCTCCATAGGCGGTCATCAGGATTACTTTCAGGTCTTTATCCTGCTTCTTGACTTCGCGCAGAACTTCCAAACCACTCATTCCCGGCATTTTCATATCCATGAGCACAATGTCCGGGCGCACCTGATCAATTTTTTCCAGAGCGTCAGAGCCATTGGCAGCCATGTCTACTTGATAACCCTCTTCCTGAAATGCTTCAAACAGAAGCCGCCGTACCCCCATCTGGTCATCTACGACTAAGATGGTGTGATGATTGTTGGTCTTTGTCATTGTCATTCCTCCTGCGCCTGTCTTTTTGACATATCTGGGATTATTTTGTAGCATTGTTTAAATTCTCTGCCAATGAGGTTTTTCCTCTTTTGGGTGAAAAAAAATAAGCCGAAGGATGGTCTGTTGGCATTTTTTTCGACCTATCCCGGCTCGAGATTTTCAACTTGGTCATGTTGGCAATTCCCTAGCGAATTCCCTGGAGCATGGGCATCAGCATGCCCATCATGGCCACCATAGTCCCAATAAACAGGATAATGCTCAAGATGAACACTCCCCAAGGAGTGAGCACTGTGGCTATAGCCCTCCCGGTCCCAAACCTGTGGACCAGGGCTATCCCCAGTATAGGGAGGATAATGTAGGTATAGATGGCGATAATTACTGCTAATAAAGTTACCACCCACTGGGGCCCGTCAAGTGCGTAGATAAGCACCTGTACAGGGATGAGCAATATACCGGGCAGCAGGGAGGCCCCGGTAACAGCCATTACACCCATACCCTTGCCCTTACCCCCGAACAATTCCGCCAAAAGGTGGAGTATAGCGCTGTTAATAAACCACCAAAAGAGACCAAACACTAACCCTAGCACACCGGCAAGAATTCCAAAGCCAGGTTGGGACAGTACACTAAAAATAGCCTGCATCTCTCTGGGGATACCGCCGGGCATCCGGTTCATTTGGGCCAGGCTGGAAGGAATGCCCACGATAACCTCAACTAAATTCTGAAGAATGATGACACCGGTTAGAATCAGGAATGCGTAAAAAACCGGCGGGTTTTCCACCATGCGGCTAAAGGTTTCCCTGGGCTGGAAGAGAATACCGTAGCACAGTTCTACAAAAGTCAGGTCCTTGGGCCGGTCAGAAAAACTCAGTTCACCAGGCTCAGCGGAGCCGGAATTTTGGGGAGGCAGATCATAAGCATGCGGCCCCTCATAATCCGATTGGGGCTTGAGATTATCTTCTTCGTGATTCACTTAGGGCAACCTCCCCTCATTAAGCAGAAACAGTTCCTGTAGTGCCTTCATTTGCTTAGCAGAGAGACCGTTTTCCTGCCCGGGTAAGAGTCCCTGCTTGGAACCGGTGAGCAGAAAACCAAAGGGATTCTTAACTCCGAATTCCCGTAATGTTGGCTCACCTTCAATCCCCACCAATTTGGCAGTGTACCGGACGGCGTAGTGGAAGTTACCCAATTCATCCACAAGGCCCAGCTGTTTAGCCTGACGGCCGGTATAAATCCGCCCGTCCGCCAATTTACGCACCTTTTCCCGGTCCATCTTCCGGCCCGTGGCAACCACATCAACAAACTGCTCGTAAATATCATTAACCATCCCCTGGAGGATTTGTCTTTCCTCCGGGGTCATCTGCCTATTGGGTGAGCCAATATCCTTGTGGGGACCGCTTTTAATGGTCTCTGTCCCAATACCCAGTTTACCGAACAGGCCTTCAAGGTTCTGGGTTTGCATGATCACTCCGATGCTCCCGGTCATGGTGGCAGGATTGGCTACAATCTTGTCTGCCTTGGCAGCCAGCCAATAACCACCGGAAGCCGCTACATCCCCCATGGAGACCACCACTTTTTTACCCGACTGCTTTAAGGCATCAATCTCATCGCCTATTTCCTGGGAAGCAGGGGCGCTGCCTCCAGGGCTGTTAATTCTGATGAGCACAGCTTTGATGGCGGAATCCTTCCGGGCCTCTTTTAACTGATTCATGAGGTCTTCGCTGCCGGCAACAGCTGCCCCGCCAAAGATTCCCGCTCCACTACGGCCCCCTACTATCGGGCCATCCACATAAATCACCCCAATGGTTTCTCCGGAGGTCGCCCTGTTGCCCAGCCCGGGGCCGGTTTTCGGCCCTTTGAGGGCTATAACCAGCAAGGGGATAACCACCAGCGCCAAAAGCAGGCCAATTACAATTCGCTTTCTCATTTTTTCACCTCGTTAATGTAAAGTACTATGTGCTTATCATTAGGTGGAATATGTACTTACCCACTTAGGTTACGTAATCTGATTTCGATAAATTCCTAAGTTTTAGTCCACAGGAAAAAAACTTTGGCTGTTAACCAAAGTTTTTTGGTTGCAGGGCTGCCCCCACAAAATCTCTAAACAAGGGATGGGGCCGGTTGGGGCGGGACTTGAATTCCGGATGAAACTGGGTGCCTACAAACCAGGGATGGTCTTTCAGTTCGATAATCTCCACCAGCCGCTCGTTAGGCGAGGTCCCACTGATTACCAGTCCCTTGCCCGTCAAAAGTTCCCGGAATTCATTGTTGAATTCAAAGCGGTGCCGGTGGCGTTCATAGATTACTTCATCCTGGTAGGCATTAAAAGCTTTGGTATTTTCGAATAGTTTACAGGGATAGGTCCCCAGGCGCATGGTTCCGCCCATCTCTTCGATATCCTTTTGCTCGGGTAAAAGGTCAATAACGGGATAAATAGTATCCTTGTCAAATTCTGAGCTGTGGGCTCTGGCCAGACCGGCTACAGACCGCGCAAACTCAATGACTGCACACTGCATGCCCAGGCAAATTCCCAGAAAAGGTATCTTGTTGGTCCGGGCATAATTGATGGTCTTGATCTTGCCTTCAATTCCCCGGTCTCCGAAACCTCCGGGAACCAGGATGCCATCGGCTAAATTAAGCATTTCGGCAGGGTCCCTGATCTCCATTTCCTCGGCGCTTACCCAGATAATATTAATGCTGTGCTGGTAGTAAAGCCCGGCATGGCGCAACGCCTCAGCCACACTCATGTAGGCATCAGGCAGTTCGACATATTTTCCCACGATGGCGATATTCACAGAACCGGATGGGTTCTTGACCTTCTCAACGATTTCCTTCCATTCGGAAAGGTCGGCTTGGCCGCAATTAAGCTGCAGGCGTTCGATGACTATATCATCAAGGCCTTCTTTTTCCAGCATCAAAGGCACTTCATAGATAGAAGCCGCATCCACCGCCTGGATAACCGCTTCTTTGTCAATATCGCAAAACAGGGCCAGCTTCTCTTCCATTTCCTTGGAGAGGGGGTTTTCAGTGCGGCAGACGATTACATCCGGCTGAATTCCGATTCCCCTTAGTTCCTTCACACTGTGCTGAGTGGGCTTGGTTTTGGCCTCACCGGCAACCTTAATAAGCGGTACCAGGGTTACATGGATGTACATAACGTTTTCGCGGCCGATATCACTCTTTATTTGGCGGATTGCCTCAAGAAAAGGGAGGGACTCAATATCCCCCACAGTTCCACCAATTTCGGTAATTACCACATCAGGGTTAGATTCTTTGGCAACCCGGTAGACCCGCTCCTTGATTTCGTTAGTGATATGTGGAATTACCTGAACTGTGCCGCCCAGGTAATCGCCCTTACGCTCCTTGCTGATTACTGACCAGTAAATTTTGCCTGTGGTAACATTACTGCTTTTACTCAGGTTGATATCAATGAAACGTTCGTAATGGCCCAAGTCCAGGTCGGTTTCAGCTCCATCATCAGTAACAAAGACTTCACCGTGCTGGTAGGGACTCATGGTACCCGGATCGATATTAATGTAGGGGTCAAACTTCTGGATGGCTATTTTCAGTCCCCGGCTCTTTAACAGTCGTCCCAGAGAAGCTGCGGTTATTCCTTTTCCCAATGATGAGACAACTCCCCCGGTAACAAAGATGTACTTAGCCATTACTTCTTTTCCTCCTCATGCGCAGCTATTTCCTAGTATGCTCGGAACGGACAAATTGTACCAAGTTATTTTATCTTTTTGGCGCAGGCCTGTCAAGACCTAGGCCTCCCATTCCTCATCATACTGTTTGAGCTGCCGGGGGGAAATCATTTCTCTCAGCGACCACATTCCGCTGCCTATGTGGATAAAGCGATTATCCAGATTGAGCTCGGTGTGAACCAAGGCCATCTGATGGCCCAAGTCGCGCCCGTTAATGGGTTTTACGGAGAGTACCTGGCCAATCAGGTCCCGGAAATAGAGGGGTTCTCCCTTTACTTTCAAGATTTGATAGGCAATGTCGCCAACAGACATCTTTGGGCTTATAATACTTTCCTCCATGGCCATACTTTCCACTCCTCTCTAGCTCCGGCCCTGCTCCGGGACGCGGTGCGCCCATTCCGCTAAATCAAAGCATGGGCCGTATTTGTGAATACTTATTCGGCATCACGGTATGTTTTCCCTGCTTTGGCTGGAAAATTTGGTTTGCCTTTCCTGCCGGTACCGCTAAAAAGACCGGCCTGATTAGCCGGTCTTTAGTATTGCCGCAGGTTAAAAAATTCCCGGTACAACCTGCTTACATACGCTCGGGAGCAGTCAGGCCCAGGAGGTGCAGGGTGTTGCGCAGGGTGATTCTCGACGCATCTACCAGGACCAAACGGGCTGCGCGCAATTTCTCGTCTTCTACCATAACCCGGCAGGCGTTATAGAAGCTGTGGAAATAACCGGCCAGTTCATGGGCGTAGCGGGCAACGCGGTGGGGCTCCATGTTGACTGCAGCTTGGGCAATTTCACTGGGCAGGTCGGCTATTTTACGGATAAGTTCTAACTCCTCCTCTTTGCCCAGGACGGAGTAGTCTACCCCTTCCGGCGCCGGGAACTCCAGGCCGGTTTCTTTAGCTTGGCGCAGAATGCTGCAAATCCGGGCGTGAGCATACTGTACATAATAAACCGGGTTGTCAGCAGACTGGGATTTGGCCAGGTCCAAATCAAAGTCCAGATGGCTGTCCGCGCTGCGCATTACAAAGAAGTAACGGGCTGCATCCTTGCCCACCTCATCAATAAGCTCATCCAGGGTAACGAACTCTCCGGAGCGTTTAGACATACGGACAATTTCTCCACCCTTGAACAGGCGGACAAGCTGCATCAGGATTACATCCAGGCTGTCAGGGTCGTACCCAACAGCTTTTACTGCACCCTTCATCCTGGCCACATGGCCGTGATGGTCGGCGCCCCAGATATTAATTACCCGGGAAAAGCCCCGGTCAAATTTATTTTTATGATAGGCTATATCGGCTGCAAAATAAGTGGGTGTGCCATTACCCCGCACCACCACTTCATCCTTATCATCACCGAAAGTACTGGACTTAAACCAAAGCGCCCCTTCTTGTTCATAGATGTAGCCTTTGGACTTAAGATCCTCCAACACTGCTTTCACGGCACCGGAATCATGAAGGGTCTTTTCACTGAACCAGACATCGTATTCGACTCCAAACTTGGCCAGAACCTCCCTGATCGCGGTGAGCTTCTCTTGGAGTCCATATTGGACAAACTCTTCCCTGCGCCGGGCGGAATCCATGGACAGATACTTGTCCCCGTCCCGGTCAATGAGATTTTTCGTGGTTTCTACGATATCCTGCCCATGATAACCTTCTTCAGGGAAGGGCACATCCTGTCCCATCAGCTGAAGGTAACGGGCCTCCAGGGATTTTCCGAAGTTTTCGATCTGGTTGCCGGAATCATTAATGTAAAACTCCCGGGTTACCTCGTGCCCGCTGGCTGCCAGCAAATTAGCCAGAGTATCACCAAGGGCCGCTCCCCGGGCGTTGCCCATATGCAGGAGC
>JAJZTU010000198.1 GCA_021848765.1 Bacillota bacterium | reverse complement strand
CGAGCCTGAAAAAGCCAGCCGTCCTTTTGACCGGGAGCGCGATGGGTTTATCCTGGGGGAAGGAGCGGGGATTCTGATTCTGGAAACCCTGGAGCACGCTGAGGCCAGAGGGGCCAGGATTTACGCCGAGGTGGCGGGCTATGGCACCACCTGTGACGCCAGTCATATCACTGCACCTCACCCGGAAGGGGAAGGGGCGGCAAAGTCCATGGAAATGGCTATTAACGATGCAGGACTGAAGCCTGAGGATATTACTTATATCAACGCTCACGGCACCTCTACGCCCCTTAATGACAAGTGTGAGACCATGGCTATTAAGCGGGCTTTGGGTGAACACGCCGGGAAAGTGCTGGTGAGTTCTACTAAGTCTATGACCGGCCATCTGCTGGGAGCTGCCGGGGGCATTGAAGGGATTGCCAGTGTAATGGCCATTTATAACGGTATAGTTCCTCCTACGATTAACTATGAGCAACCGGACCCATACTGTGACCTGGACTATGTTCCCGGTTATGCCAGGGAAGTTGAAGTGCAGGCAGCATTATCCAACACCTTTGGTTTTGGGGGCCATAACGCAACCATTGTCTTTAAAAAATTTGTCAGGTGAAGGTCATGAGCCATGTAAAGGAACAGGAGAATCTGATAGAACGGCTGGGTTTTGCCTGGAACAACCGGGGCCTGTTGGCGACTGCCCTCACCCACACTTCCTTTGCCAATGAAACCAGGCCTATGGTGGTGGAACACAACCAGCGGCTGGAGTTCCTTGGTGATGCAGTGCTTGAACTGGTGATCAGTGACTACCTCTATAAAAACTATCCCCGTCATGAGGAAGGGGTACTTACTAAAATCCGGGCAGCGGTTGTTTGTGAGCCGTCCCTGGCCAGCGTGGCCCAGGGACTAAGGTTGGGCCAGGCTTTGCGCCTGGGTAAGGGAGAGGAACGTACCGGAGGGCGGGAACGTCCTGCAGCCCTGGCAGATGCCTTTGAGGCTTTAGTGGGGGCGATTTACCTGGATCAAGGCCTGGAGAGGGCCCGGAATTTCATCCTGCAACACCTGGAAGAGGCCGTTATAGCCTACGCCCGGGGAAACCACGCCGGTGATTATAAATCGGAATTACAGGAATGGATCCAGCAGTATTCGGACCAGCCCTTGACTTATGTTATTTTAGAGGAAGCAGGACCTGACCATAATAAGGTTTTTACCGCCGGGGTCAAATTCCGCAACAAGCTGTGGGGAACCGGAAAAGGCCGCACTAAAAAGGAAGCGGAGCAAACCGCAGCCGGCAACGCCCTGCAGATGCTCAAGACCAAGGGGAATGTTGAAGCTTTGGTATCAGGCAGGTAACTGGCAGCAATTGCGCGGAGCACTGTATGGAACTGTTATTAAGGGGTAGTTTATTAAGGAGTTGTTCCTGTTAATGCCCAAAATGCACTATATTATTCCGGTCTTTGTCCCCCATGCGGGCTGTCCTCACCAATGTGTATTCTGCAATCAGAAGCATATTTCGGGCCGGCGGGCGGTACCAACCGGGGAGGAAGTCGAAGGGCAAATTAAAGAGTACCTGCAGACCATAGGCGACCCTGCCGGCAAAACGGTGGAGGTGGCCTTTTTTGGCGGGAGTTTTACAGCCATCCCCGAGGAACTCCAGCAGGAACTCCTGGCTCCGGCCAGAGCGTTTTGGGAAGCGGGGAGGGTGGACTACCTGCGCCTGTCTACCCGGCCGGACTGCATTGACAGGCAAAACCTGGCCTGGTTATCTGACTGGGGGGTTAGGGTGATTGAACTGGGAGTTCAGTCTATGGATGCCGGGGTGCTGGCTGCCGCCAAACGGGGCCACACCGCTGAAGAAGTACGGGATGCCGCAGCCTTGGTAAAGTCCATGGGCTTTCAGTTGGGGCTGCAGATGATGGTAGGGCTGCCCGGCGATAGCCCGGACAAGGCCAGGGAAACCGCCCGGGAACTGGTTAGCCTGAAGCCTGACTTTGTGCGGATTTACCCGGTCCTGGTGATCAGGGGAACAGAATTGGCCGAAATGTATCTGGCCGGGCAGTACAGGCCTTGGGACCTATTGACCACTGTGGAGGTCTGCAAGGATCTGCTCAAGCTTTTTGCCCAAGCGGACATTCCTGTAATCCGCATTGGCCTGCAGGCTTCGGAACAGGTAAATTTTGAGGGAGATGTCTTAGCAGGGCCTTTTCACCCGGCACTACGGGAACTGGTCGAATCGGCCTGGGCCAGGGAACGGATAGAGGGACTTCTGCGGCAGGCGGGTTTAGAGCCTGTTGACAATGCAGGGGAACAGGTACTTCCTGTAGAACAGGTGGTTCTACAGGTCTCGCCTCGTGACATTTCCATTGTGCGTGGCCAGCGCAACAGCAATATCTGCTATTTCCGCAGAGTGTGGGGAATTAACCTTAAAGTGGAGGGAAATCCGGATCTTCCCCGCAGGAGTATGATTTGCAGTGTTAAAGCCAGTTAAATTGAAGTGGCTGACAAGAAACCGCTTTTTTCAAAAGAGCGGTTTCTTAAATTGTATAACGGTGTTAGTTAACCAGGCTTTCTAGCTTAGGAAATTTTCGTTCCCTTTCCCCTCTTCCTGTGCTAAAATGGATTTGGTTCCGGAAACGTAGCGGGGCCGGGACTGCTTAGCCAAGCAGACACTGAACTTCCTGCGTCTAAAAGGAGGAACCACTTTGCACCTGAAACGCCTCGAGATTCAAGGATTCAAATCCTTTGCCGATAAAGTAGATTTCCATTTCACCCATGGAGTGACCATAGTAGTAGGGCCGAATGGCAGTGGCAAGAGCAATATCTCTGATTCCATCCGTTGGGTCCTGGGGGAGCAGAGCGCTAAGTCCTTGCGGGGGGCGAAGATGGAGGATATCATCTTTGCCGGGAGTGACAGGCGCCGTCCGGTGGGAGCGGCGGAAGTTTCCATGACCATGGACAACTCCGATGGGCTTTTTCCTTTGGAATACAGTGAGGTCACAGTAACCCGGCGGGTCTACCGTTCCGGGGAAAGTGAGTTTTTGATCAATAAGGTCCCCTGCCGTCTGCGGGATATCCATGAGCTGTTCATGGACACCGGTATCGGTAAAGAGACTTATTCGATTATCAGCCAGGGCAAAGTAGAAGAAATCTTGAGTGCCAAGCCTGAAGAGCGCCGGACTTTGATTGAGGAGGCGGCAGGCATTATCAAATACCGCAGCCGCAAACAGGAGGCCCTGCGTAAGCTGGAGGACACCCAGCAGAACCTTAACCGGGTGAGTGATATTATCCTTGAACTGGAGAGCCAGCTGGAGCCTTTATCCGAACAGGCTCAGCGTGCTAGGACCTATCAGGAGTATCATGAAGAACTGGTTTCCCTGGAAATTAACCTGATGGTTCACCAGTTGGAAGAACAGAAACAGCGTTTGGGAGAAGCATCCGCCCTGACGGAAAAACTGCGCCGGGATGTTTTGGCTGCTGAGACAACAACCCGGCAGTTGGAGGCCAAGGTTGAGGAATTGCGGCTGCTGGCTGCCAAGCTCGATGAAGCAATTTCCTCCCAACAGCAGGTAACTTTTGAGCTTTCTACCGGAATGGAACGCATTGAGAGTGACATCAAGGTCAGCGAGGAGCGGGCCAAGGGCCTGGAGGAACAGGTCCTCCGCCTGGAGCAGGAAATTCAGGAGGGCAGGGAAAAGGAATCAGGATTGGAAGAGGAATTCGCCCGGGAGGTAGCCAGGGCCAAGGAACTGGCAGGGAAGGTGGCTGAAGCGGAAGCTTACCTGACTGAAAAAGCAGGTGAATTAGCAGCCATAGAAGCTTCCCAGGCCAGTGGGGAACAGGCCGTGGAGGAATCCAAGGGGGATATTATAGAACTTTTGAACCAGATGGCTGGTATCAGGAATGAGTTGGCCGGCCTGGATGGGATTATGAGCAGTACTAAGCGCCGGGGGGAGCAGTTGGCTCTGGCCGGGGTTGAGGAGAAGGCCAGGCTGGAGGAACAGGTGAACCGGCTGGCCCGGCTCTTGGAGCAAGCGGAACTTTGCCGGAAAGAGTTGGAGGGCTGGCAGGAGGCTGCCCAAGAGAATCGTCGCTCCCAGGGGAAGCAAGAGGAAGAACTGGGCAGGGTCAGGGAGGTGCTGAAGAAAACCCAGGCGCTCTGGCAGGCTCAACAGTCCAGGCATAAAGTACTTCAAGAACTGCACCAGCATTTTGAGGGATACCAAAAGGGTGTCCGGGAGGTGCTCCTGGCCAGGCAAAAAGGGGAGTCCCGCTGTCATGATGTCTGCGGGGTAGTGGCCGAACTGGTCAAAGTGCCCCGGGAATATGAGCTGGCAGTGGAGGTGGCCTTAGGGGGCGCTCTCCAGAACTTGGTAACCAATACTGACGAAGGGGCCAAAACAGCTATTGCCTACCTTAAAGAGCACAAACTGGGCAGGGCCACCTTTTTGCCCTTAAATACTATTAAAGGCCAGAATTTAAGTCCTGAAGATGAAAAGTCCCTCAAACTGCCCGGAGTGGTAGGCATAGCCGCCCGCCTGGTGAAATGTGAGGACCGCTATAGAGCAGTTGTGGATAACCTGCTGGGCAGAATTGTTATAGTTGATAATATTGACCATGCGCTAAAGATAGCCCAGGCAACCGGTTACCGGGTTCGCCTGGTGACCCTGGACGGGGATGTGATTAACCCCGGAGGTTCACTCACCGGGGGGAGCTACCAGCAAAAGGGCACTAACCTCCTGGGAAGGTCCAGGGAACTGGCCGAACTGGAAAAAGCCCTGGCGGATTTGCAACGCCAGTTAGACCGGGCCGTAAGCCAGGAAACTGAGATTACCAGTGCTTTGCAAAAAAACGCAGCTGCCCAGGAGGAATTGAACCGGAAGCTCCAACAAGGTCAAATTGCTCTGGCTGAACTGGAAAGGGATATTCTCCAGAGCCGCCAGGAACAGGAACGCCTGGAGAGAGGTTTGGAACTTCAGGCTATGGAAGTGGGCCAGATTACCCAGGAGTTGAGCCAGGCCCTCCAGCGGCAGGATGGCTTGAAGGCCCGTTTGGCTGCCCTGGAAAATGAATATGCCAAAACCCAACAGGCAGTGGCCACCCAACAGGAGGAGGCCCGCAGGGCCGGGGAAGGACGTCAGATTCTCCAGGAGGAGGTTACCCGCCTGAAGGTGAACCTGGCTGCCCTGGGACAGGAAGAACAGGGAATTAACCAGGGACTGCAGCGTTATCACCAGCAGAAAAAGCAGCTTCGGCAGGAACTGGACCAAAAGCAAGCAGCCGTAGCCGACTTGCTGAACCGCCAGGCCGGGATCCGCCTTGAAGTAGAAAATTTCCGCCAAGCATTAAAGGAACAGGCTGTTCAGTTAAAGGGACAGGAAGCTGCCTTGGCTGACCTGAGGGCGGAAAAGGCCGGACTTGCCGCTAACTTGCATGAAAAGGAAAAGGCAGCCAAGGCTGAGCAGCACCGGTTGACCGAAATTCAGCAGGAATTGCATAGTGTGGAGGTTAAGCAGGCCAGGCTGGAAGCAGAGGTGGAAGGAGCGCTTACCCGGCTTTGGGATGAGTTCCAACTTGGCTACGAACAGGCCCTCCTGGAGAAAAAAGAACTTACCAACCGCCGGGCGGTGGTAATCCGTATAAACCAGTTAAAGGCCAGCATCAATGCCTTAGGGGTAATTAACCTGGGAGCCATTGAGGAATATACCCGCATCAAGGAGCGTTACGAGTTCCTGCTGGGGCAGTCTCAAGACCTGAGCCAGGCCAAGGATTCCCTCTACCAGGTCATTAATGAGATGAACCAGATCATGACTTCCAGGTTTGCAGAAGCCTATGAGTCCATCAACAACAACTTTACCGGGGTATTCCACCAGCTTTTCGGTGGCGGCAGGGCGGAACTGGTGCTCACTGATAATGAAAACCTGCTGGAGACGGGAATAGACATAGTGGCCCAACCTCCGGGGAAAAAGCCCCAGCACCTTTCGCTGCTGTCAGGGGGAGAGCGGGCCTTGACGGCTATTGCTTTGCTGTTTGCCATCCTCAAGGTCAAGCCCAGCCCGTTCTGTGTCCTGGACGAAATTGAGGCTTCCCTGGACGAGGCCAATGTCCGGCGCTTTGCCGATTTTGTCAGGGAATTCTCCAGGAAGACCCAATTTATTGTAGTTACCCACCGCAAAGGGACCATGGAAGTTGCTGATGTGCTCTACGGGGTAACCATGGATGAGACCGGGGTCTCCAAAGTGGTGTCCCTGAAGTTGAGCAGTGAGAGCACCCAAAAGCAGACTGTAAGCGGTTGACGAGAATTTATAGCTTGCCCAACTCGGGCCGGTTTTATCTAAAAAACCCGGGAAATTGGGGGCTGTTATTAACAGCTCCAATTTCCCGGGTTTTTGTACTTGGTTAGGATAACGCTTACCCTTTACCGGCAACCGGAAGCAGAATTGTAAAAGTGGTACCCCTACCCGGAAAACTTTCCACATTTATCTCTCCGCCGTGGTTATGGATGATTTGGTAAGTGA
>JAJZTU010000197.1 GCA_021848765.1 Bacillota bacterium | reverse complement strand
GAAGGAAATCGAATATGAAGTGATGCGGGATTCCGCGGATAACTGTATTACCATTTGCAACATGGAAAACCTTGACCCGGTTGGGGTACATACCGGAGACAGCATCGTGGTAGCTCCCTCCCAGACCCTCGCTGATAAAGAGTACCAGATGCTGCGTACCGCCTCCCTGAAGATTATCCGGGCCCTGAAAATAGAAGGGGGCTGCAACGTCCAATTTGCCCTCAATCCCCACTCCATGGAATATGTAGTCATTGAAGTGAATCCCCGGGTAAGCCGCTCCTCAGCCCTGGCTTCCAAAGCCACCGGCTATCCCATTGCTAAGATGGCGGCCAAAATCGCCATCGGCCTCACCCTTGATGAAATTACCAACCCGGTAACCGGCAAAACTACGGCCTGCTTTGAACCAACCCTGGATTATGTGGTAGTGAAAATACCCCGCTGGCCCTTTGACAAATTCGTCTCCGCCGACCGGCGCCTGGGTACCCAGATGAAAGCTACCGGAGAGGTTATGGCCATTGACCGCAGCTTTGAAGCGGCCCTCCTGAAAGCGGTCCGCTCCCTGGAAATCGGGGTTAACTCCCTGCGGCTTAAACATTCCGGGGCCTGGACGGATATGGAGATCGAACACAAGCTGGCGGTAGCCGATGATGAACGGCTCTTTGTGGTAGCAGAGGCTTTTCGCCGCTATATGACCGTCCGGGAGGTCAGTCAGATTTCCAGAATTGACCCCTGGTTCCTGCACAAAATCCGGGGCCTGGTCGAGTTGGAACGCTACCTCAAGGCCAACGCCCAGAGCCTCACCCCCGAAATTCTCCGCCAGGTCAAGGAAAAAGGCTTGGCCGATCCCCATATCGCTAAAATAGTGGGTAAAAAACCTGAAGAGGTCCGGGCCCTGCGTAAAGAGTGGGGCATACTCCCTACCTATAAAATAGTGGATACCTGTGCTGCGGAATTTGAGGCTGCTACCCCCTACTACTATTCCACCTATGACCAAGAGGATGAAGTTGTGGTTTCAGACCGGCCCAAGGTGCTGGTCCTGGGTTCAGGGCCTATCCGCATCGGCCAGGGTATTGAGTTTGACTACTGCTCGGTACATTCAGTCTGGGGCCTCAAGGAACTTGGCTATGAGTCCATTATCATCAACAACAACCCCGAGACGGTGAGCACTGACTTTGATACCTCTGATAAATTGTATTTTGAACCCCTGACCCTGGAGGATGTCCTCAACATTATTGATAAAGAAAAACCGGAAGGCGTAGTGGTCCAGTTCGGCGGTCAGACCGCCATCAACCTGGCCAATGACCTGAAGGCCAACGGAATCAAGGTTCTGGGTACACCGGTAGAAAGCATTGATGCTGCCGAGGACCGGGAAAAATTTGAAAAACTGCTGCGCTCGATAGAAGTCCCCCAATCCGAGGGCAAAACCGCTTTTACTGTAGAAGATGCCCGGGCCATTGCCGAATTCCTGGGTTACCCCGTCCTGGTGCGACCCTCCTACGTCCTGGGGGGGCGGGCTATGGAAATCGTGCAAAACACGGTCGAACTCCTAAAATATATGGAGACCGCGGTGCAGATTTCCCCCCAGCACCCGGTGCTGGTGGATAAATACATCCGGGGCAAAGAGGTGGAAGTGGATGTTATCGGAGACGGGGAAAACATCCTCATCCCAGGCATCATGGAACACGTTGAGCGGGCCGGGGTCCATTCCGGTGACAGCATCGCCGTCTATCCGCCCCAGACCTTAAGCAGTGACGAACTGGCCAAGGTGGTGGATTACTCTGCTAAAATTGCCCAGGCCCTGAAGATTAAGGGGCTGATGAATATCCAGTACGTTGTGGGCAACGGCCAAGTCTACGTCCTGGAAGTAAACCCCCGGGCCTCCCGGACGGTGCCCGTCTTAAGCAAAGTAACCGGTGTCCCCATGGTCAAGGTAGCCACCAAGGCCATGCTGGGCAAGAGCCTGGCAGGGCAGGGTTACCCCCACGGGTTGTGGGTAAAACCGGAGTACGTAACCGTGAAAGCCCCGGTATTCTCCTTCGAAAAACTCACCCTGGTGGACACTACTTTAGGCCCGGAAATGAAATCTACCGGAGAAGTTATGGGTGTGGATAAAAGCTTCCCCCATGCTTTGTATAAAGCCCTGCTAGGAGCAGGGTTCCGCCTTCCCGCCGGTGGTTCCGTCCTGGTATCAGTAGCGGATAAAGATAAGGAAGAGGTTGCACCCATCGTGGCGGAATATGCCAAGTTAGGCTTCAAAGTCTACGCTACTGGAGATACAGCGGCCTATCTGCAAGAACGGGAAATCAAAGTGGATAAGGTTGTAAACGGGAATGACTGTGAACCGGTTTCCCTAATCCGCGACGGAGAGATTCAACTGATTATCAATACCCCAACTAAAGGGAAAATACCCAATCGCCTGGGCTTTAAGATCCGCCGGGCAGCCTCGGAGTACCGGGTCCCCTGCCTGACTTCCCCGGACACCGCCCAAGCCATCATCAGTATCATCAGATTCCTGCAGCGGGGGGATGTTCCCCAGGCCGTAGCCCTGAAGGAATTTACAGCACACATAGTGCAATAAGGAATTTGCCGTACAAATAGTACAATCAAGAGTTACCGCACATATCGGGAACAGCAAGGCAAAGTATAACAGCCTTTAAGCAAGGAGGAATCAGCAATGGCACTGGCCAAGAACGACATCCAAAAACAACTGCACGGCAGGGACTTTATCTCCCTGCATGATTTCACCACCGAGGAAATTCTGGAGATGCTCAATGTAGCAAAACATTTTAAGATTCAGCAAAAACAGGGTATCACCAACCATATCCTCCAGGGCAAAACCCTGGCTATGATTTTCCGCAAGTCTTCCACCCGGACCAGGGTATCTTTTGAAGTGGGTATCTACCAACTGGGAGGGCAGGGCCTTTTCCTGAACAGTAATGACATCCAGTTGGGCAGGGGGGAGCCTGTTTCCGACACCGCCCAGGTCCTCTCCCGTTATGTGGACGGGATTATGATCCGGACCTTCAGCCATGATGAAGTGCTAACCCTGGCTGAGTACGCCACTGTGCCCGTAATCAACGGCCTCACCGACCTCCTGCACCCCTGCCAGGTGCTGGCTGACCTCCAGACCATCCAGGAGCATAAAGGTGAGCTCAAGGGCCTGAAGATGGCATATGTCGGGGATGGCAATAACATGGCCCACTGCCTCATGTATGGCGCTGCCAAAACCGGAATGGACATTATCGTAGCCAGCCCTGAAGGCTATAAGCCTAACCCTGAGGTGGTAAAATTAGCCCAGGAAGATGCTGAAAAGACCGGAAGTGTTGTTAAAGTGGTCACCGACCCCTTCGAGGCTGTAGCCGGTGCAGATGTAGTCGTAACCGATGTCTGGGCCAGCATGGGCCAGGAAGCTGAACAGGAAGCCAGGGCCAAGGTTTTTGCCCCGTATCAGGTTAATAATCAGTTAGTGTCGAAGGCCAAGTCCGACTTTATTTTCCTCCACTGCCTCCCTGCCCACCGGGGCGAGGAAGTAACAGCAGAGGTCATTGACGGCCCCAATTCGGTGATTTTTGATGAGGCTGAAAACCGCCTGCATGCCCAGAAGGCTGTGATGGCGTTACTGATGTAGCGGGTTTGGGCAACAGAAAAAACGGCAGGTGATCAAAATGAGACGAAAAGATAAGCTGGTTACGGACTTGAACTTGTTACATGAGGTTATTAACAAGGCCGAAGTCTGTAGGCTGGGATTGGTGGACGGTACAAAACCTTATATTATTCCCCTTAGTTTTGGTTTTGACGGGACGTATTTGTATATTCATTCCGCTCCGAAAGGGAAAAAGGTAGATATTTTAAGCCATAACCCTCGTGTTTGTGTAGAGTTTGAGCAAAATACCGGTATTTTAAAGTCCGAAAAACCCTGTAATTGGAGTGTCCGCTATTTTACCGTTATTGGCAACGGGAATGCGGAAGTTGTCGAAGATTGCAATGAGAAGAATTACGGGCTAAACCAGATTGTCAGACACTACGATCCGGAAGCACCGGTGTATGCTTTTACTGAGCAAGACCTGTCAACAGTGCTGGTGTATAAAATCAAATTTGAGGAAATTGCCGGTAAAATATCCGGGATGACCAGAGTCAATACGTAACAAATTACAGATTGGGTCTTCCTTCAACAATAACATTATCATATAATTAACTTAATGTGGAAAAATGACATCAAAAGCTATAGGAGGGGGACCTTGATGAAGGAATTGCGTATGGCAGAGCGGATGGAGAAGATGAGTGGTTCAGCCGTCCGGGAAATCTTAAAACTTACTCAGCAGCCCAATATGATCTCTTTTGCCGGTGGCTTGCCCTCTCCGGATAGTTTTCCTGTGGCCAAGCTCCAGGAAATCACCAATGAGGTCTACTCCAAATCCGGCGCCCAAATGCTGCAATACGGAATTACGGAAGGCTACAAACCGCTCAATGAATTCATTGCCCAGTGGCTGAAGTCTTCCAAGAATATTACCGCCAGTCCTGAGGATATCCAAATTACCTCCGGTTCCCAGCAGGGCATTGACTTGGTGAGCAGGGTGTTTTTGAATGCCGGTGACCAGGTAGTGGTGGAAAGCCCTTCCTACCTTTCCGCTTTTCAGGTTTTCAACTCCTACCAGGTTAAATACCTGCCTATCCCCAGTGACGACCAGGGCATGCAGGTGGATGAACTGGAAAAGGCACTGGATGACAATACAAATAAACCCAAACTTGTCTACACCGTAGCAACTTTCCAAAACCCAACCGGGATTACCATGAGCCTGGAGCGCAGGAAAAAGCTGCTTCAACTGGCTGATAAGCATAAGCTGATTATTATCGAGGATAACCCCTACGGTGAACTCCGCTATGAAGGAGAACATGTGCCCACCTTGAAATCCCTGGATACCCAGGGCAGGGTTGTCTATCTGGGCAGTTTCTCCAAAGTGGTAGCTCCCGGCCTGCGGATTGGCTACGCCGTAGCTCACCCGGAAATCCGGGCCAAAATAACCATTGCCAAACAGGCTGCAGACGTCCATTCCAGCAACCTGTCCCAGCAAATCATCTATGAATACTGTAACCGCGGCTACCTTGACCCCCATATTCAGGAGATTTGCCGGGCCTACGGGGTGAAGCGGGATGCCATGTTCAAAGCCCTGGATGAGCATTTTCCCAAAGCAGTGAATTGGACCCGGCCTGAAGGTGGCCTGTTCATCTGGGCTGAGCTGCCTCAAGGCTGTGACACCACTGAGCTTTTGCAGAAGGCAGTGGAACACCGGGTAGCCTTTGTTCCCGGAACCCCTTTCTTTGTCAATAATACCGGTCAAAATACCCTGCGCCTGAACTTCTCCAATGCTACCTTTGAGCAGATTGAATACGGCATTGCCAAGATAGGGGAAGTAATTAAAGAGTATCTGACGGTTAATTGTTAAAGCCAGTTAAAAAAGTCGATACCCTAAGCAAAATAATAAGAGGAGTGACATTAGTGAAAAAGGTAGTACTCGCTTATTCCGGAGGACTGGATACCTCCATCATCATTCCCTGGCTAAAAGAGAATTATGGTTATGAAGTTATTGCCATGGCCGCCGACCTTGGCCAGGGGGAAGAACTGGAGCCCCTTAACGAAAAGGCCATCAAAACCGGGGCCAGCAAGCTGTACATAGAAGATGTCCAGAAAGAGTTTGTGGAAGAGTTTATCTGGCCGACCCTGAAGGCCGGGGCAATTTATGAGGGCAAATACCTCCTGGGCACCTCTTTTGCCCGTCCCCTGATTGCCAAGCGCCTGGTGGAAATCGCCCGCAAAGAGGGTGCTGAGGCCATTGCCCACGGTGCAACCGGTAAAGGTAACGACCAGGTGCGCTTTGAGCTGACTGTCAAGGCCCTGGCACCTGACCTGAAGATTATTGCCCCCTGGCGGGAATGGGATATCCGTTCCCGGGAAGACGCCATTGACTACGCCCAGGAGCGGGGGATTCCCGTACCTGTAACCAAGGACCGTCCCTACAGCATGGACCGGAACCTCTGGCACTTAAGCCACGAGGGCGCCGACCTGGAGGACCCCTGGAATGAGCCCAAGAATGACCTGTATATGCTGCTCACCCCGCCTGAACAGGCTCCGGATACTCCCACCTATGTGGAGTTGGAGTTTGTGGAAGGGATTCCGGTAAAGCTAAACGGCCAGGCTATGGATGGAGTAGCCATGATTAGCGCCCTGAATGAAATCGCCGGAAAAAATGGTGTAGGTATTGTAGACATGGTAGAAAACCGCCTGGTAGGCATGAAATCCCGGGGGGTATACGAAACCCCCGCCGGGACCGTACTCTATGCAGCCCACCGGGAATTGGAGCTGCAGTGCCTGGACCGGGCCACCCTGCACTACAAGGATCTGGTAGCCCAGCGCTATGCCGAACTGGTTTATGACGGGGTTTGGTATCATCCCTTAAGGGAAGCCATCGATGCCTTTGTCAATGTGACCCAAAAGACTGTCACCGGTACTGTGCGCATGAAACTCTATAAGGGTTC
>JAJZTU010000196.1 GCA_021848765.1 Bacillota bacterium | reverse complement strand
TGATTCTGCCTGGTTGGAGGAGCAGCAGCAAGCGGAAATTAATGCCCTGTTGGAAGCAAGGGCTCAGGCTGCGGCCCCGGCTCCGGAGGAAAGCCAGGCTGTGGGCAAAGGAGTTCCACCGGCAGCTGCCCTGCCGGCTGACGGTGTTCTCCTGGGTAAGCCCATTAAAGGGGATCCGGTACTGCTCCGGGAAGTAGTTGACGAAGAAAAAAATGTAATCGTCCAGGGCCGGATTGTGAACCTGGAAATTCGCGAACTTAAGACAGGAAGAAAGTTGGTTACTTTTGATATCACCGATTTTTCCGACTCCCTGAGCATTAAGTTTTTTGAGGATGAAAAAAAGAGCCGCCTGACTGAAGACGGCTTGCTCAAAAAAGGCCTGTGGGTCAAAGTCAAAGGTCCGGTACAGTATGACCGCTATTCCCAGGAATTAACCATGATGGCTTATGATATCAACCTGGCAGAGCATGTGGGACGCAAGGATGTAGCAGAAGAAAAGCGTGTGGAACTGCATATTCATACCAAGATGAGCTCCATGGACGGTGTAAGCAGCGCTGAGGAACTGGTCAGGCGGGCAGCCCAGTGGGGCCATCCGGCCCTGGCCATTACTGACCATGGGGTGGTTCAGGGTTTTCCGGAGGCTGCAGAGGTGGGCAGAAAGCTGGGCATTAAAGTTATCTTCGGGGTAGAAGGTTATCTCGTCGATGATGGCAATCCCATTGTAATCAACCCCAGGGATACTCCCCTGGATACTGTGGAATATGTAGTTTTTGACCTGGAGACCACCGGATTATCATCGGTAAATCATGAAATAATTGAGATCGGTGCTGTTAAAGTTGCCGGAGGAGAAATTGGAGAGCGTTTCAGCAGCTTTGTCAAACCTGTCCGGCCAATTCCTGCAGAGATTGTGGAACTCACCGGGATAACCCAGGACATGGTACAGGATGCCCCGGCTATTGAAGAAGTGCTCCGGCAGTTTTTGGATTTCACAGGGGATAGGGTTCTGGTAGCCCACAATGCGGCGTTTGATACCGGGTTTTTGCGGACCAAGTTAACCCAGCGCCTGCAGCTTCCCCTGGAAAACTGCATTCTGGACACCCTTGGACTGGCCAGGGGCCTGGTGCCCCACTTGAAGAACCACCGCCTGAAAACCCTGGCCCAGGAATTTGAAGTAAAACTGGACAATCATCACCGGGCCGTAGATGATGCCGAAGCTACCACCCAGATATTTTTGAAACTGGCAGCCATGCTTGAGGAGCAAAAAATCACTACCCTTTCCGGAATCAACCAGCTGGTAAAAAATATCAACCTGGACCAACTGAGGCCGTTCCACATCATTCTCCTGGTTCAGAACGACACCGGATTACGCAACCTCTACAGGTTAATCACCAAATCACACCTTGAATATTATCACCGCAATCCCCGCATTCCCAAAAGTGAACTAATCAAGCACCGGGAGGGTCTGATTATAGGTTCTGCCTGTGAGGCCGGGCAGCTAATCAGAGCCTACCTGGACGGCGCCGGTGAAGACAAGTTGGAGGAGCTTGCCAAGTTCTACGATTACCTGGAAATTCAACCTCTGGCCAATAACCAGTTCATGGTGAAAAACGGCCAGGTGTCGGGCTGGGAAGACTTAAAAAAGATCAACCGGAAAGTAGTGGAATTGGGAGAAAAGTTAAATATTCCGGTGGTAGCCACAGGAGATGTCCACTTTTTGGACCCCCATGATGAGATTTACCGCCGGGTGCTGATGGCCGGCAAAGGTTTTGAGGATGCCGATGACCAGGCTCCGCTCTATTTCCGCACAACTGACGAGATGCTGGATGAATTCAGCTACTTGGGCCAAGCCAAAGCCAGGGAGGTGGTAATCACCAATCCCAGGGCCATTGCGGACATGGTGGAGGAGCTTAAGCCCATTCCCGATGAATTTTTTCCGCCTATCTTAGATGGGGCGGAAGAACAGATTATCAATATGACCAATGAAACAGCCCGCAAAATCTATGGAGAGGAACTCCCGGAAATAGTCCAAAAGCAAGTCGACAAAGAACTTAACTCTATCATCACCAATGGATTTGCGGTCCTGTACCTCATTGCTCATAAGCTGGTGAAAAAGTCCAATGATGACGGTTACCTGGTGGGTTCCAGGGGTTCGGTAGGATCCTCCTTTGTTGCCACTATGACCGGGATCACAGAAGTTAACCCCTTGCCTCCCCATTACGTCTGTACCAACTGCAAGCACAGTGAATTCATGACTGACGGGAAATACGGTTCCGGGGCGGATATGCCGGACAAGGACTGCCCAAAGTGCGGGATAAAGTATAAGAAGGACGGTCATGATATTCCCTTTGAAGTGTTCCTGGGTTTTGAAGGGGACAAGGTTCCTGACATTGACTTAAACTTCTCAGGGGAATACCAGCCTGTAGCCCATAAGTATACTGAGGAGCTCTTCGGAGAGGGCAATGTGTTCCGGGCAGGGACGACCGGAACTATTGCGGAAAAGACTGCTTTTGGCTTTGTCAAAAAATATTTTGATGAGCGTAAACAAGTTAAGCGGAATGCCGAGCTCAGCCGTATAGTAGCAGGCTGCACCGGGGTTAAACGGACTACCGGCCAACACCCCGGTGGGGTTATGGTTATCCCCAGGAACTGTGATGTTCATGACTTCACACCCCTCCAGCACCCTGCTGATGATAAGAAATCCGGAATTATCACCACCCATTTTGACTATCATTCCATCAGCAGCCGTCTGGTTAAGCTGGATATCCTGGGTCATGATGACCCTACAGTAATCCGGATGCTGGAAGACCTGACCGGTGTTGATGCCAAAACCATTCCCCTGGATGAACCAAAGGTACTGCAACTCTTCTCAGGGACCGAGTCTATCGGAGTGACTCCCGAGCAAATCCGGGCCAATACAGGGACCTATGGCATACCGGAATTCGGCACTAAATTTGTCCGCCAGATGCTGGAGGACACCAAGCCGAAGACTTTTTCCGAATGTGTGCGCATATCCGGTTTTTCCCACGGGACAGATGTATGGCTGAACAATGCCCAGGATCTGATCAGGGCGGGCACCTGCCAGCTCTCAGAAGCAATCTCGGCCCGGGATGATATCATGGTCTACCTCATCTATAAGGGCCTTAAACCCAAGCAAGCCTTTAAGATTATGGAAGGAGTGCGGAAGGGAAAAGGGGTTAAGCCCGAGGATGAAGAAGCCATGCGCAATAACCAGGTCCCTGAGTGGTACATCGAATCCTGCAAAAAAATTAAGTATATGTTCCCTAAAGCCCATGCCGTAGCCTATGTGATGATGGCCTTCCGTATAGCCTATTTTAAGGTCTACTATCCGGAAGCCTTTTATGCCACCTACTTTACCGTCAGGGCTGACGAATTCGATGCAGATCTGATTGTCCAGGGTCCTGAGGTAATCAGACAACAAATCGAAGAAATCGAGGCTAAAGGAAACGGGGCCAGCACCAAGGAGAAGAACCTGCAGACCATTCTGGAACTGGCTTTAGAAATGTACATGCGGGGCATTAGCATGACCAGGGTCAGCCTGGAAAACTCGCATTCTACCAAGTTTCTCATTACTGGTGAGGGTCTTTTGCCACCCTTTGCCGCCCTCCAGGGTGTAGGCGACACCGCTGCGAAAAATATCGTTCAGGCCCGTGAAGAGGCGCCATTTGCCTCCATAGAGGACTTGCGGGTCCGGGCCAGGATCAGCAAGACCGTTATCGAGACCCTGGAGAAGCACGGCTGCCTGAAAGGCCTTGCTTCGACGGCCCAGATGGAACTGTTCTAGAAATTTTCTCAATCTTCTGCAGGAATTTTCTGAAACTAAGGCGAAAACATAATGTAATACCAGAGCCAGGAGTTCAGGTGGCCTTAAGGGAAGGAGCGAGGAATTATGGAAACGGTAGTGAAGTTTATTTGCCAAAACGGCCAGGAAGTTACCTTGCGGCCCGCAGCTCCGGAGGATGCCCGCCAGATTATCGATACCATCAATTCGGTGGCCCAGGAACGCAGCTATATCCTCACGGACAAGTTTAAGAAGTCCGAAATTGAAGAGAGGGACTACATAGCTACCCTGGACACGGAAAAGAATCTCCTGCTGGTTGCTGAGGTAGACGGACAGGTCATCGGCGGACTGGGAGCCCATCAAGCCAGCAGCGGCAGGCATTTTAAGACTGCCCATGTCTGCGAAGTCGGCCTCCATCTCATTAAACCTTACCGGGAGCAGGGTATAGGAAGCAAGATGTTAGAATACGCTATTGAATGGGCCAAGGCCAAAGGATATAAGAAACTGGATGCTTGTATTTTCACCAGTAACAAACGGTCTTTGAACCTGTTCCGGAAATTCGGTTTTGTGGTGGAAGGCAAGCGAATGAAACAATTCCGTATCGGTAATGAGTATATTGATGAAGTAATCATGGGAAAAATACTGTAAGGATTGGAGAGTTGCATTCTTGCCAACCCATAGCTTTTGTGGTATACTATGGTCATTGCAGTAGCTTAAACCAGTGTGCTGGGTAGTAAGAGTGGGTGGACCGCCCACTCTTTCATATTGCACATAAGCGATTTTAACAGTATAAGCAACTTCCCCGCTTGGAAAGAATAGGTTTATGAACCAAACCGGATAGATTGTACTATTCGGTAAGCACAGACTCTCAAGGAGATGATTTAGGATGGCGAAGAAAGAAATTCCCGCTGTTGTAGAGGCGATGGTTCTGCCTATTGTGCAAGAACTTAACCTGGAACTGGTGGATGTGGAGTTTGTTAAAGAGGGGGCCCACTGGTATCTACGGGTGTTTCTGGACAAGGACGGAGGAATTGATGTCGAGGATTGCAGTTCTGTGTCTGAACAGCTGAGTCAGCTCCTGGATGAGCAGGACCCTATTCCCCAGGCCTATATGCTGGAAGTATCTTCGCCTGGATTAGACAGGCCCCTGAAGAAACAAGCTGATTTTGCAAAATACGCCGGTCGTTTGGTCCGGGTCAAAACCTATGCTCCTGTAGATGGTAAAAAAGAGCTAGTGGGTGAACTAAAAGGTTTGGAAGGTGAGGATGTAGTATTGACCGTTGAAGGCAGGGAGGTTAGAATTCCCTGGGAAAGGGCGGCATCCATCCGGCTGGAAATAGAATTTTAAGGAGGTTAAGGAGGTCTAAGAAAAATGAATATGGAGTTCATAGAAGCCCTTGAAGCTTTAGAAAGAGAAAAGGGTATTGCCATGGAGGTTTTGTTGGAGGCTATTGAGGCTGCCCTGATTTCAGCCTATAAGAGAAACTTTGGCTCCCTGCAGAACGTGAGAGTGCAAATTGAGCGCTCCAGTGGAGAAGTAAAGGTATATGCCCGGAAAACAGTCGTAGAGGAAGTTCTCGACTCAAGGGCTGATATCAGTCTGGAAGATGCCAGGAGGATTGATCCCCGGTATGAATTAGAAGACATTGTGGAAATCGAGGTAACCCCCCGTGACTTTGGCAGGATCGCTGCCCAGACTGCCAAGCAGGTTGTTGTGCAGCGCATCAGAGAAGCAGAACGGGGATTAATCTATGAGGAATTTGCTAACCGGGAAGGGGATATTGTCACAGGCATTGTTCAACGTTATGAACAAAAAAACGTCCTGATTGACCTTGGAAAAATTGAGGCGGTTCTTCAGCCCTCGGAGCAGACCAACGGGGAGGATTACAGACCTGGGGACAGGGTTAAGACGTATATTATTGAGGTTAAAAAGACTACCAAAGGACCGCAGGTATTGGTATCCCGTACTCATCCCGGGCTGTTAAAGCGTCTTTTTGAGCTGGAGGTCCCGGAGATTCACGATGGTGTTGTGGAATTGAAGGGGGTCGCCCGGGAAGCGGGTTCCCGTTCTAAGATAGCAGTGTACTCCGGAGACGAAAATATTGACCCTGTGGGCGCCTGTGTCGGCCCAAAGGGAGCCAGGGTGCAAACGGTAGTCAACGAGCTCAGGGGAGAAAAAATCGATATTATCCGTTGGAATTCGGACCCTGCCCAGTTTGTAGCCAGCGCTTTAAGTCCGGCCAAAGTAGTATCTGTGGAGATTTTTGAAGAAGAAAAGATTGCCCGGGTGGTTGTCCCTGATTATCAACTATCCCTGGCCATCGGCAAAGAGGGTCAGAATGCCCGGTTGGCGGCTAAGCTGACAGGTTGGAAAATCGATATTAAGAGCGAGTCTCAAGCTTACGGCGAAGGCTAAGTTGGAGGGATTTTTATGGTAAAAGTGCGCAAGGTCCCTCAGAGAATGTGTGTTGGCTGTCAGGAAATGAAGCCTAAAAAGGAGCTAATCCGAATTGTACGTACACCGGAAGAAACCATTGAACTTGATCCTACGGGTAAAAAAAATGGCCGGGGTGCATATATTTGCCCAAACCCTGAATGCCTGAAGAAGGCTGTTAAGGCGAAAAGGCTGGAGAAGGCTTTCCAACAGAAAATTGACCCGGAAGTTCTAAACCAACTTTCGGAGAGGCTGGTGAGCCAGTAGGTGCAAGAGAGATTTACCACCATGCTGGGTTTTGCCCAGAGGGCGGGAAAAATTGCTTCGGGAGAGTCAGCTGCCCAG
>JAJZTU010000195.1 GCA_021848765.1 Bacillota bacterium | reverse complement strand
GCCAGACATGGGGTCTGTGACCTGGTCAGCAGGCAGGTGGAACTGGAAAGCCGGCAGGCGGTACCGGCAGATAATCCAACAGGGGCTAAACCGGGGCTAATGACACCGGCAGTGGCTAAACAGGAGCCCGCGGTGCCACCGGTGGCCCAACAGGACCAAGTTCTGGCGGATAACGCCGTTGATGGCAACGGTTGGTCCCGCACGTTCAGGTTAACCATTAACGATGTTTGCTTTGAAGTGGAAGTAGTAGGGGAGTAGCCGGCAAAAACTGTGCGCCGGATTAAAACAGGCAGGTTTGAGGTGCAACTATGAAGGGTGAAATTCTGATCCCTGTATTGCTGTCAGTGGGTTCGGGTTATCTGGCGGGACGTCATCTCCGCCTGGATACCAGGCCCATTTCTCAATTAAGTATCTATGTGTTGATGCCCGCCCTGGTCCTGGCCTTTCTGCAAAAGGCCTCCCTGGGCTGGCAGGATTATGGCCTGATTGCGCTCTTTACCCTGCTCCTGACCTTAGTGATGGACCTGGTGAGTGGTTTCCTGGCTAAATTCCTGGGGGCGGGTTCTGCCGAACGCAGCGCCCTGCAGCTAAGTGCGGTGTTTATGAACAGCAGCAACTACGGCTTGCCGGTGGTCCTGCTGGCCTTTGGCCAGGCAGGAGCAGAGCGGGCAGTGGTGTTTATTGTACTGCAGCTCATCCTGCTGAATTCCCTGGCAGTATTCTATGCTGCCAGGGCCAGGCAGTCTGTCCGGGAATCCCTGTTAAACATCTTAAAAATGCCTACCATCTGGGCCATCGTACTGGCATTTCTGTTGCGCTTATTTCAGGTGGAATTGCCGGGAAGGGTTTGGTTTACTTTAAATATGATGGGTCAAGCCTCCATACCGGTGATGCTGTTGACTTTGGGGATTCAGCTTTCTTCCACTAAACTAGCCGGTGAATTGCCCTTGATTGGAGTTGCCTCCGGGCTGAGGCTGCTGCTTTCTCCGCTGGTAGCTGTGGCTTTGATTTACCTGTTGGGTGATCCACGCGGCCTTACTGAACGGGTGCTGCTCTTGGAAGCGGCCATGCCTACGGCGGTGACTACCAGTCTCCTGGCTATCGAGTTTGAGGCCAGCCCGCAACTGGTATCCAGCATTGTCCTGGTAACCACGGTATTAAGCTTTGTAACTATTTCCATGTTGTTGTCCTGGTACAGTTAGGGATTTTGGTAAGGAGGAGAATGGAGTGGACAGATTTACCTTGCAATGTGAAGAGGCTATCCTGTTGATTATTGACATTCAGGAAAGGTTAATGCCGGTTATGAAATACGGGGACCAGGTAATCAATAAGACCAATATCCTCATTGCTGTCGCCAAGCGCTTGGGTATGCCAATTGTGTTCACTGAACAGTACCCTAAAGGGTTGGGCAGGACGGTGCCGGAGGTAGCCGATAATTTAGCCGGGGCGGTTTGCTGGGAGAAAATGACCTTTTCAGCTTGTACCCCGGAATTGATGGAGGGGTTAGCCCAAGCGGGCAGGCGCAAAGTGATCATCACAGGAATGGAGACCCATGTATGTGTCTTCCAGACCGTCCGGGGCTTGTTGCAGAGTGGTTACCAGGTCTTTCTGGCAGGTGATGCTATATGTTCCCGTACCAAGGAAAACTGGCGGAACGGTTTAGCTTTGATGCAGGCCATGGGCGCTGTAATCACCAATACCGAGACGGTCTTTTTTGACCTGATGCAACAGGCCGGGACGCCGGAATTCAAGGAATTGTCCAAACTGATCAAGTAGGGTGGTGACTGGCATGCTGTTAAGTTATGACGGCTTTATTCCCAAACTGGGTCAAAACGTGTTTTTGGCCCCAGGGAGCCACATCATAGGCCAGGTGGAAATCGGGGATGACAGCAGCATTTGGTTTAACTGTGTCCTCAGGGGAGATGTGTCCGAAATTATCATCGGGAAAGGGACCAATATCCAGGACGGCGCGGTGCTCCATGGAGCCCTGTTTCCAAACCGGACAGGGGTCTTGGTGGGGGACAATGTAATTGTTGGGCATAATTGCATTCTACATGCTTGTACCATCGGCAACGGGTGCCTCATCGGCATGGGTGCAGTGGTGTTAAACAGGGCCAGGATAGGTGAGGGCAGTTTAATCGGGGCGGGTTCGGTGGTAACACAGGATGCGGTGATTCCCCCCGGAGTGTTGGCCCAAGGTACCCCGGCCAAGGTCATCAGGGAGTTGACTCCGGAGGAACACCTGCTATTTGGGGTTGTCGCCCGGAACTACAGTGAAGAAGGAATTAAATATGAGCGCCTCCTGAGGGAGGCCGGAATTAATTCCGGGGCCGGTAATGATGGGCAATAAGGAGAGTGATAGTTTTGAAGAGGACTGTTATTGTCAGCGTAGCGCGAACTCCCTTTGGCCGTTTTGGGGGAAGCCTGAGTTCCTTGTCAGCCACGGATTTAGGCGGGATTGCCATTAAAGAAGCCGTAAAACGTGCCGGCATCCTGGGTGAGCAGGTGGATAATGTGATTATGGGCATGGTCCTCCAGGGCGGGGCGGGCCAGATTCCCTCCAGGCAGGCTGCCCGCAAAGCCGGTTTACCCTGGGAGACAACCTCGGAAACCATTAACAAGGTTTGTGCTTCCGGTTTAAGGGCAGTAACCATGGGAGACCAGCAAATCCGGGCCGGTGATGCTGAGGTTGTGATTGCCGGTGGAATGGAAAGCATGAGCAATGCTCCCTATATTCTGAAGGGAGCACGCTGGGGATACCGTATGGGCGGCAGTGAAATTTACGACCTGATGATGCATGACGGCCTGTGGTGTGCATTCCATGACCGCCATATGGCTATTCACGGAAGTGTTGTAGCAGCTGAATACGACATTAGCAGGGAAGCCCAGGATGCCTGGGCCCTGAGCAGTCAACAAAGGGCAGCTGAGGCAATTAAGCTGGGTAAATTCAAAGAGGAGATAGTGCCGGTAACCGTGCCTCAGGGGAAAGGCCATCTGGTCATGGTTGATACTGATGAAGGGCCGCGCCCGGATACCACCTTGGAAAACCTGGCCAAATTGCCTCCGCTATTCTCTAAAGAGGGCACAGTTACCGCGGGGAATGCCCCGGGGATCAATGACGGAGCAGGGGCTTTGGTGCTCATGTCCGGGGAAAAGGCTGAGGAACTGGGGCTGCAGCCGCTGGCTACCATTTTGGGGCACAGCACTGTAGCGGCTGAGGCTGCTTATATCGCTACAGTCCCAGGACTGGCTACAATGAAATTGTTGAAAAAGTCCGGGATGGCCTTGGACAGTATCGACCTGATTGAAGCCAATGAAGCCTTTGCAGCAGTGGCCTTAGTGAGTGGAAAGCTTACCGGCTGGAATCCGGAAAAGGTTAATGTCAACGGTGGGGCCATTGCTTTTGGACACCCCATCGGGGCCAGCGGGGCCAGAATTCTGATGACCTTGATTTGCGAGTTAAGGCGCCGCGGCGGTGGGCATGGTATTGCCACGATTTGCAGTGGAGCCGCTCAAGGTGATGCTGTTTTGGTGCGGGTCGATTAAACCACGTCCGGTAAATCATTAAAGATTAAGGAGGAAGATTTCCATGCAGATCAACAAGATTATGGTTGTGGGAGCCGGTCAAATGGGAGGCGGGATTGCTCAAGTGGCAGCCCAGGCAGGACTAAAGGTGGTTCTTAATGATCTTACTGAGGAACTTGTCCTGAAAGGATTGGGTGTAATTTCCCTCAACCTGGGGCGCAACGTGGCCAAAGGCCGCATGACTGCTGAGGAAAAGGATGCTGTTTTAGCCAGAATCATAACTTCAACCTCCTTGGAAGATGCCGCTGATGTGGATTTGGTCATTGAAGCAGCCATAGAAAATATGGAGATCAAGGGCCGGATCTTTAAGGCCTTGGACAGTGTGGCTCCTGAGCATGCCATTCTGGCCAGCAATACCTCCTCACTGCCCATTACTGAAATTGCCGCTTTTACCAACAGGCCGGGCAAGGTTATCGGGATGCATTTCATGAACCCGGTCCCCGTGATGAAATTGGTGGAAGTCATTCGGGGACTGGCTACTACGGATGAGGTTTACAAAGTAATTGAGGAATTGAGTGTCAAGATGGATAAAACTCCGGTTGAAGTTAATGATTTTCCCGGTTTTGTGTCCAACAGGATTTTGATGCCCATGATTAATGAAGCTGTTTACTGTGTTTATGAGGGAGTAGCCACTCCTGAGGCCGTGGACCAGGTGATGAAGCTGGGGATGAACCATCCCATGGGTCCCTTGGCCTTGGCGGATTTGATCGGGTTGGATACCTGTCTGGCCATTATGGAAGTGCTGCTGGATGGCCTGGGTGACTCCAAATACCGTCCCTGCCCTTTACTGCGCAAATATGTAAAGGCAGGTTGGCTGGGTAGAAAAACCGGAAAAGGGTTTTACGACTACAACGCGTAGGCAGGCTTACCAATAATTTTTTACCCCTCAAGATCCGTCTTGGGGGTGTTTTTTCAACACAGGAAGTGATTCAACAATAGGGAGTACTTTTTTTAAAGGTTATCAGGAGGTGACGCAAATGAGCCTGCCGGAATCAAGCTATGGGGTAACATCCGGTCTAATGGAAGGCTACCGGCAGTATTTAATCCACAGTCGGAAGGTGACCCAGTTTACCGTCCGGATGTATGTGAATATAGTACGAAGATTTCACAACCATGTGGGTAAACCTTATGTCGCTATTAATCAGGAGGATATTCAAGGTTATGTAAACTTCTTGAGAGATTCCGAACAGCGTACGGTTAACTCGGCAATCCGCCATTTGGCTGCTATCAGGAAGTTTTATGATTATCTTTCCTTGAGGGGGGAGATAGCCAATAACCCCTGTGACGGTGTCCGCCTCAAGGCCTGGCCGCGTTAATCTCCGGTCGGATATCAATTTTTAAGACGGACTCCGGGGCTTCGGCAGGTTGGTCTTGGCACTGTTCTTGCAACTGATTAACTATAATTGAAGTACACACAGGGGGTGATCAAATGTATGTTGCCGGTATTGATATTGGCTCGATGACCAGCAAAGCAGTGATAGTTTCCGGGGGAAGGGTTGTTGCTCAGGCCATAACCCTGACTGGAACAGGGGGAAGCGACGTAGCCCACCGGGTTCTGGAAAAAGCCCTGGAAAAAGTGGGGCTGCAAAGGAACCAGATCACTTATGTGGTAGCAACAGGCTATGGGAGAATCAGTGTCCCCTTTAAGAACCGGCAGGTAACCGAGATTACTTGTCATGCCAGGGGTGTTAAGCACCTGTTGCCCCAGGTCGGTTATGTAATTGACATCGGGGGACAGGACAGTAAGGTGATTCGTTTAGGCCCCCAGGGAGAAGTACAGGATTTCGCCATGAATGACAAATGTGCGGCCGGCACAGGCAGGTTTCTGGCCGTTATGGCCGGAGTGCTCAATGTCAGCCTGAGGGATTTGGGGCCACTATCCGAACAATCAACTCAAAAGGTGGAGATCAGCAGCACATGTACCGTTTTTGCGGAGAGTGAGGTTGTGTCCCGGGTGGCTGAAGGTACTCCCGTAGCTGATATTATTGCCGGGCTTCACCGGTCGGTTGCCGAGCGTGTGTATGCCTTGCTCAGGACTAAAATGGTGCGCAGCCCACAAGTCGAAACGATAGCCTTAACAGGAGGGGTAGCCAAAAATTCGGGTGTAGTAAAAGCGCTGGAGGAGAAATTAGGGGCTACCCTGGCTATACCGCCCCAGCCCCAACTAACCGGAGCTTTGGGAGCAGCTTTGATTGCTGACGATTTTGCACCTTCGGAACTTATAAGAAGTTCCTAAGGTATAAGTGCAACTAAGGCTTCCGCCTTCGCTGGCGCTGGGCGCAAGCCAAGTTTTCTTTATCCGGAATTTTCAGCAGGCTAAATAAATAGGGCCGGATTGGAGTGAGCGCTGCCAAACTTTTATGGGAGGGATGTTTGCATGTTGAGTGATCTTCACCAGGCTTATCACCGCTGGCCGGCTCAATCTGACGCTGTTAAACGGTGGCAGGAGCAGGGTAAAAAGGTATTCGGCTACATGTGTAACCATATCCCGGAAGAATTACTGTATGCCGGAGGGATTTTGCCGGTTAAGTTCCTGGGAGACAGTGTGCCGGTAGTTGAGGCTAATCAATACCAGTCTGTTTTTATGTGTTACTACGGGCGTAGCCTGCTGGAAATGGGACTACAGGGTGCATACCGCAATCTTGACGGGGTGGTATCGGCATACGGGTGTGAAGGCGGATGTAACCTGTTTCAGGTGCTGGTAGAGACTGTTCCGGTTGCTTACAGCCAATTTATCTCCATACCCCACAATGCCAAAAATGCTCTGGCCCTGAAATTTTTTACGCAGGAATTACTGGTGATGAAGCGTTCCCTGGAGGAGTACCTGGGGAGGGAAATTACAGCTGCGGAACTACGGAAAGCCATAGAGGTATATAATGAGAACCGGCAGCTGCTGCGCCAGGTTTACGATGTCCGGGGACTGCAAAACCGCCCCCGGCTCACCGGTGTCGAGGTGGCTGAAATTATGAACTGGGTGATGGAAGTAGCCAAGGAGGAAGCCAATGTACACCTGAAGAGCTTGCTGG
>JAJZTU010000194.1 GCA_021848765.1 Bacillota bacterium | reverse complement strand
ACCTGGAGTGCAGGAAGACCGGCCTTTACCCTTTCTTGATTAACCAAGTCAATCATCTGCTGCTCTTCAGTTGTAACCCCTTGGGGCTGTCCAACCACCTGTGACCCGGCAGGGTCAGGAGCGGGGCTTGGTGCCGGACTCGGTACCGGACTCGGTGCCGGACTTGGTGCCGGACTCGGTGCCGGACTCGGTGCCGGACTCGGTGCCGGACTCGGTGCCGGACTTGGTGCTGGGCTTGGTGCCGGGCTTGGCGCCGGGCTTGGCGCCGGACTTGGAGTAGGGCTTGGAGCTGGGCTTGGAGCTGGGCTTGGAGTAGGGCTTGGTGCCGGACTTGGTGTCTGTACAGGCATTTTCGTGAAAACGGGTGTCCTAAAAATTATGTATCTGGTCCATCCGTATCTTAACCATGGCGAATAACCGGGATCCCCGTATGCAGTCCCGTATCCCGTGTAACCATATGAACCGGGGAATCTGGTGGAATACTGGTAATGATTCGCAGAGGCCGGGGCAAGTGGTAACACCAGGAGAATACTCAGTAAGCAGACCACCAGAACCTGAAGCCGGGAAGCTAACTTTCGCCTTTTGTTCATCAGACCACTCCTTACTTCATTACTTTGGTTCCGGCTCCATTTTAATCTAGACCTCCAAAAAAGACAAACAGCCTCTTCTTTTCTTATCATTTCCAAGTAAAGAAGAGACTGTACATACCCCAATATGTTCTCTTTTTCACAATAATCCTGCTGCCTGGAATTATTGGTAAGATACTGTCATATTTTTCAATACGGTGATTTGGGCAACCCGCGTCTGAATTTACCCCGGGTTTCCACCCCACCTATTCCGTCCATCCCTGTAATGGTATTTCTAATCAGCTCATTGACAGAAACGGTTTTGTCAAAATAGGTATAAGCCAGCCTTTCCACCACCAGGACCGGGTCAAAAGCGTGAATTAACACCCTTTTCGGGGAACTGGCAAAATTCGCTCCCGCCCGCAAAATCGCCTCATAATGCGACTGGCAAGCCCCGGCAAAGATCAGCAAAACATCGGAACTCATTTCAAACTGCCTGGCCTTCTTTACAGCTTCAACGAAATAGCGAGAGTTTCTGTAACTTTCCAGATCCGCTAAATTCTCCTTCCCCTTCAGTAAACCATCGTGCCCGGTCAGTACCAGGATATCAGGCAGGTGTTGCTTCAACAGGTTAACTACTAACTGAGGTTGTTGTTCTTCCGGGACGGCATACCCCCAGGCACTGATCTTTAGCCTCCGGTAGGATGCCAGGCAAAGCCTTAGGTATTCAGGATCTCCATCTATATGCAGTACCCGTCCCGGAACCTCAAAAAAATCCGCTACCTCGCTGTTTTTATTGACCTCAGGAGTATTCCCTTCCCCGGCTTCTGTCTGTGGTTGAGTTGCCGTTCCCCTGTCTCCTGATTGTCGTCTTTGACCAAAAACCCGTTCCAAATGCGGCGTATGCCTTTGAATAAACTGGTGGCGGTGGCACCGGACCTGTTCCGGGGTCATCTTTAACAAGTCACAGACCGGGGCATCTGCTGCCAACCTGACATCTAAGCCTTTTATCTCCGCCATTTCAGTCCCGTCTTCTACCGTATAGAGTCTGATAACTTTAAAAAAAACATCACCGTTATAGGATTTTCTGGTTACCACATCACCAATCTGTAATTTTTCCATTGGCCGGTCACCCCCCTTTGGCCTTCCCAAGGGCTTTTCCCACCGAAATAACGGAAGGTACTACTCCATACTATGAGGTAGACCGCCTTAATGTCCCTAAATATGGACCTAAGCAAGGCTTATGCCAGCGCCCAAAGCGCCGGCATAAGCCTTATTTCCCCGGAGATTTTAAGCTGTTTACAGTACGGCCGAAATTCTGTTGGCTATGGCAGCAAACTCCTCCAGGCCAAGGGTCTCCCCCCTCCGCTGACCGTCAATATTCAACCTGCCAAGCAGTTCGCCCCATTTTTGCTTCTCTATCCCAAATCCCCCATTAACCAGAGCGTTTAAGAGAGTTTTCCGGCGCTGGGCAAAAGCGGCCTTGACCACCCTAAAAAACATTGTTTCACTAGTTACTGACACCGCCGGTTCATTACGTTTAATTAATTTAACCACAGCACTTTCTACTTCCGGAGGCGGAAGGAATGCTCCCTTGGGAACCCGGGTAACTATCTCCGACCGGCTATAATACTGGACTGCCACACTAAGCGCCCCGTATTCCTTACCTCCCGGTGGGGCAACCATCCTTTCCGCTACCTCCTTTTGTACCATGATTACCATAGACTCCAGGTGATAACCTTCCTCCAGCAGTTTCATGACAATCGGTGTGGTAATGTAATAAGGCAGATTGGCTACCACCTTGTATCTTTTTCCGCCAGGCCCGAACTGTCCCTCTGACTTTTCCAGAACCAATTGGTCCAGGTTAATTTTAAGGATATCCCCTAAATAAACCTGGACATTTTCCCAGTTGCCCAGAGTTTCTTGTAAAATTGGCAAAAGGTTTTGATCAATTTCCACAACAATAATCTGGCCGGATACTTCCGCCAGTCGCTCGGTCAGAGTTCCAATACCAGGTCCAATCTCCACCACCAAATCCCGGGGAGACAGTTCGGCCGCCCCTGTTATTTGTTGCAGAGTTCCATCATCGATTAAAAAATTCTGCCCAAGGCTTTTCTTAAAACGAAAACCGTGTTTCTGGATAATAGCCCTGGTGCGTACTGCTGATGATAACTTCATGCGGCTCGCTCCCTTAAATGTTTTCCCCTGTTTCAACCCTACGACAGGCGTGGGCAAACTCCTCCCTGGTCACTCCGTAATGGTTGAGGCGGTTTAGAAACTGCTTCCCATTAGTATAGCCAATTCCAAGTATTTTTCCAACCCCGGCCCGCTTCCCTGCAGATTCGTCCCCCCCAACCAATCCGGCAAACATTAAATCGTTCAGGGTAAACCTGGGGGCTCCCCCGGCTGCCAGGGTCCTTACCTTGCTTAAAGCCTCCCGGATAGTTTCAGGCCGGGCATTTTCAATCCCCACATCCCCATCCTTAAGAGCATCTTCCCTGGGTAAAAAGGCATGTTTGCACCCTTGTACCACAGCATTAATCCGCTCCCTGAGCCTTTCCCCCACAGTATCAGGGTCAGTAAGCACTATCACCCCGCACTTGCTCTGGGCAACCTTGATGCGCTCAAGGGTATTCCCGGAGAGGGCAAACCCTCCCGTAACTATTACCTCGGCCTGGACCGCCCTTTTTACCGCGGCTACGTCATTTTTCCCTTCCACTACTATTATTTCTTGAATTTCCATCTGTTCATCCACTTTCCGAACTTCCATCTGCTCATCCTTCACAGCTGTCATCCTTTCTGCCAACGCAAAGAAAAAGAGGACATCGACTGTCCCCTTTCAGTATGTTCTATTCTTCTAAAAGGTAAACCCTGACATTACGTCTACCCCAGTTTATAGCTTCTGCATAGGACTCAAAAAACAGGTCTATACGGTCTCCTACAATAGCACTTCCCCTGTCAGCAGCCAAGGCATACCCATAGCCATCCACATAAACTCTGGTTCCCATGGGAATTACCGATGGATCAACGGCAGCGATTCCCCTGCTGGGAACTTTCCCGGTAGCAGTCCGGTAACCGGTATGAGTATAGCCGGAGGCCTCCATCACCAAACTTTCTCTGAAATTAAGCGGTTTTCCCCCCCGGGACACTGTCCGCACAGTGCCAACGGCAAAAATCTGGTTCTGCGGCTTTTTAACCACCAGGGTCTTCACCACTCCCCTGCTGATCTGCTTGCCATTTGCATAGACTACCTTGACAAACCTTTTGCCCAGCCCGGGAACGCCCCGGCTTACTACTTTACGCATTCCTCTGAGCATTGAGTTGTCAGTTTTAGTCTGAACCCCGAAGGGTACGGAGAACGACTCCTCCAACACTTTCTCCTGAATTCTGGTGATCACAATCTTAGCTTGCGTCTTAACAGTCGATTCCAGGGCAGGTTCGACCCGGTCAAGTTTCCCCAACTTAATACCGGCCTGACCCAATACAGCTTGTACTGTTTTTCCATGGGTCCAAACCTCTTGCTGTCTCCCATCATGATGAATTGTTACCTGCTTGGCCCGGCTAACAAAAACCTTCATCCCCTCCGTCAGGGGGGTATTCATTCCCGGATTTACTATGTCCTTGTTTCCAATATTGATTTTTGCTTTTTGAAGAGCGTCTGCTACTGTTTTGCCTGAAGTTTGCACCGTAATAACTTGATTTGCAACGTGAATATCTACAGATTTATTTGCCCAAGCGTAGGTAACTCCACCAGCCCCCAGCAACAGTAAAAATATTACTGCCACCAGTACCCATTTACGGGTGTTGAAAGGTTGGGCTGGCTTCTTAGCAAAGACTCGGTCCATCCTGTCAACTCCTTTTTGGTTTTTTTTTGGTGAAGCGAAAATTTGTACATAATTGTATATTCTACTTCTGGGCCCATTTTCCTGCTTTTCCTACAGCTTAATTTTACAATAAATTTATAGAATTAACGACAAAATAGAACATTTTTGACTGAAAATGACTAAAAATGGTCTTTAATCCCAAAAACCTCTAGCCCGTTTCTGGTAGTTGCTTCGGCCAGGTCTGCCAGGGAAATTTTTCGAAGCCCGGCAATTTTTTCGGCCACATAATAAACATGAGCTGACTCGTTTCTCTGCCCCCTAAAAGGTTCAGGAGTCAGGTAGGGAGCGTCGGTCTCGATAAGCAGCCGGTTCAATGGCACCTTAGCTGCAATCTCAGCCAGTTTCCGGGCATTGTGAAAGGTCACCGGCCCGGCAATAGAAATATAAAATCCCATCTCCAGGCACTCCTGAGCCATCTCCCAACTCCCGGAAAAACAGTGCAGTATACCTCCTATTTTCGAGGCCTGTTCTTCCTTAAGAATCTTCATAATATCTCCGTGGGCATCCCTATCATGAATAATCACAGGCTTACCCAGTTCTTTCGCCAAGCCAAGCTGTCGCCTGAATACCTGCTGTTGAACATCTCTTGGGGATAAATCCCGGAAATAGTCTAAACCCATTTCCCCCACTGCCACCACCTTGGGATGCTGAACCAGGTTCTTCAGTTTGCTGAATACCTCATCATCAGCTTCTGAGGCATCATGAGGGTGGATGCCTACAGCAGCGTAGATAAAGGGATACTCCTCTGCCAAGCCGGTTGACCGCTGTGAAGAGGGCAGGTCATAACCGACATTGACAATATACTGAATTCCTTTATCCTGAGCCCGCTTCAACATCTGCCTGCGGTCCCTGTCATATTTTCTGTCATCCAAATGAGCATGGGTATCAAAAAGGCGCATATTTTCCTCCTTCAAAGGCAAGCCGGATTACTTCACCCGGTTCCCGCTGGCGATTTCCTTGCTTATAGTAAGTACCTCCAGGTTATCAGAATCCGAGGCGGCCAGAATCATGCCTTCGGACAGAATTCCCCTGAGCTTGGTGGGTTTTAAGTTTGCCACCAGGACTACCTTTTTGCCAATTAATTCTTCCGGCTCATAGTGCTTGGCAATCCCGGAGACTATAGTGCGCTTCTCCGCTCCCAGAGCCACCTCCAGCTTCAGAAGTTTGTCGGCTTTGGGCACCTTCTCGGCAGCCAGCACTTCCGCAATTCTTAGGTCAAGCTTGGCAAACTCATCAATAGTTATATAGTTATCATCAGCAGCAGGTTGTGCTGCTGCTTCGTCCTGCTGCTTTTGGGGAACCGGGTTTTGGGCAGCCGGGGATTGCTGAACCTGGGTTTCCGCGTTCAGCTCAATCCTGGGGAATAAGGCATCCCCCCGTTTAACCCTGGTACCTACCGGCAGTCCTCCCCAGGTTTGCACCGAATTCCAGGTGTGCAACTCCGGATTTCCGGCAAGGCCAATCTGCTCCCATACCCTGGCCGGCAGCAAAGGCATAAAGGGACTCACCAGAACAGTCACAATCCGGATAGTCTCAGCCAGATTGTAGAGCACAGCCGCCAGCCGCCCCTGATTGCTTTCGTCCTTGGCCAGCACCCAGGGAGCGGTCTCATCGATATATTTGTTGGCCCTGCTGATAAGCCTCCACACTGCTGCCAGGGCATTACTGAGTTCCAGTTTCTCCATGTGGCTGTAGAAATCCTGAAGTGTCTTTCTATACGAATCTTTTAAATCCTGATCCACCGGCTCTTCCTGGCCGGGCCTACGAATCTCACCCTGGAAGTATTTTTCAATCATAGCCACTGAGCGGCTCACCAGGTTCCCCAGATCATTGGCCAGGTCGGAATTAATCCTCTGCACTAAGGCATCTTCGGAGTAATAGCCATCAGAGCCAAAGGGCAACTCCCGGAGGAGATAATACCGGATAGCATCCACCCCGTACTTATCCACCAAGATTAGCGGGTCAATCACATTGCCCTTGGACTTGGACATTTTCCCCCCCTCCAGGAGCAACCAACCGTGACCCATTACCTTCTTAGGAAGATCCACCCCGGCAGCCATCAAAATAATGGGCCAGATTATGGTATGGAAGCGCACGATATCTTTTCCCACCAGCTGCACATCCGCCGGCCAGTACCGTTTAAATTTGCTGTCATCCTCAGCACTGTACCCC